>JAYVMJ010000028.1:0-1963 GCA_043759025.1 Verrucomicrobiota bacterium
GCCTGCCTGACGACCCACAGGACAGCATCGCTATTTTCGCCAACACCAAATCACCGCTGGTGATCGTCGGGATGCTGGTCGTCGCGTGCGGTCTCGCGCCCATGATGGAAGAGTTGTTATTCCGCGCCGGACTCTATCGCTTTTGCCGGCAGAAACTCGGCCGCGGCTACGCCCTGTTGATCAGCAGTGTCTTGTTCGGCGCCATTCATTTCAACTGGGCGGGATTCGTTCCACTCGCGGTGCTGGGCGCCATGCTGGCCTTGATCTACGAGACCACGGGGTCAATTCGCGTCGCGATCGTCGCCCACGCTTTTTTCAATTTGAACACCATCCTCGCGATTCTGTCGGGTATGTCCAAGTGAACATGAATCCCTTCACTTCCGTTCGCTCCGATTCCGTAATCGCTCAAGGCGAATTGAAACTCATTGCCGGCATCAGGCGCTGGCTCGGTTCGGCTTCACCCACTTCCCCCTTTGGAATCGGTGACGATTGCGCGGTGATTCCACCGACGAAAAACCATCAACTCGTCACGACTGATCCGGTAATTTATGGCCGTCATTTTGACGAAAAGATTCCGGCCCGAGCCGTCGGAGCCAAACTGCTCAAACGAAACCTGAGCGACATCGCGGCCATGGGCGGAAAACCGGTGGCCGCTGTCATCTCCCTGGCCCTCGCCCCGGAAACCAGCGTTGCGTGGCTGCGGGAATTCTATCTTGGCCTTGCGCAATGCGCACGACGTTATCGCGTGAAGATTGTCGGTGGCGACATCACCGAGGGACCCACAGGATTTGTCGGCGCGTTTCTCACGCTTCACGGGGAATCAACGGGCAAGCGGCTCGTCACCCGCACAGGGGCGAAAAAAAACGACCTCATCTATGTCACCGGTTCGCTCGGCGGCAGCTTGGCGGGACATCACTATGATTTTATTCCGCGCCTCGCTGAGGGCAGCTGGCTGGCGCGACGCAGCGAAGTGTGCGCCATGATGGATTTGAGCGATGGTCTCGCCAAGGATCTCGACTCGGTGACGCCGCCCGGCCTCGTTCCCGCGCTCAACGCCAGCGCCATTCCTATCAGTCGGGCGGCTCGGCGAATGTCCCTGCAAACAAAAACCGATCCCCTTCACCGCGCGCTCTGCGACGGCGAGGACTATGAACTTCTGATCGTGGTTCGAGGACGGTCAAACCAAGCTGCATTCGAGTGGGCGTGGCGCAAACGATTCCCGAAATTAAAACTTAACCACCTCGGCCACTTTGTTGCCGCCGGGAAATGGCCTGAGGGAAGTCTGCGGCTGGCGGACTATCATGGTTACGAACACCTGAGTTAAATCTCCGCCGGTCATGCCCCTCATCGAACAACTCCGGCAAGGCATCGTCACTGATTCGGCCGAAAAAACGCGGGCGATGGCGAAAGCAATGGCGGCTGAATTGCCCCCGGTCGTAACGCTCGCGCTCCACGGCGATCTCGGCGTTGGCAAAACCACGTTCGTACAGGGACTCGCCGAAGGCCTCGGGGTCAGCGAACGGGTGACGAGTCCGACCTTCTCGATTTTTTCCGTGCATCGAGGCAGTCATCGATCACTGGTTCATCTCGACGCGTACCGACTGGAAAATGAGCGGCAGATCGAGTCTCTCCTGCTGGAAGATTTCCTGGTTAACTCCTATTGCCTCGCGGTCGAATGGCCGGAAAAAATCGCCGCTTGGCTTCCGTCCGATACGTGGCACCTGACGCTCGCGATCGTCGACGGCGACCGGCATCGGATAGTGCTCACGCAATAACTGAGGAGAAACCACGGCGAGGTCGCCGTGGCTCCAGAGCGCCGAAAAAAGATCCCCGGGGCAAGCTAGGGCGAATTTGATTGAGCCGCCCATGCCGCAGAATCCAAGTATTTCCGTTTCGTAGCAGCCGTCGCAAGACGGTCGTTTCGACAGGCTCAAGGCCCGGATGCTTGTCGAGGGGCTGGTCA
>JAYVMJ010000029.1:0-3496 GCA_043759025.1 Verrucomicrobiota bacterium
AAGGGTGGAACCCGGCCTCCGGACGGGTTGGCTTGAGCTACGCAGGAGAAAACGCGTCCGGAGGCCGCGTTCCACCCCGTTCAACTGCATGACTCCGGCCTAACCGCCGCCTTCGCTCAGGATTTTGGCGCGAGATTTTTTGCGAGGAAGACCTCGATCCGCGTATAAAGTTCAACCTTGTTCCGAAGGTGGCGCACGCCGTTGGCTTCGTTTTGAAATGACACGGTTTCAACCGGAATGTTATTTCGTGAAACGATCGAGGCCAGCTCCTTTGAGCAACTGATGGCCGTTGGGGCGTCGTATTCACCGTTCGCGATAAAGATCGCCGCGCGAATTTCTTTCGCGTGGTGCAATGGCGAGATGGCGTTCCATTTTTCGGGGTCTTTCGAAGGATCGCCCAGTTTGTACACCATGCGCGAGAAGTAGGCGTTGGAGTATTTGTCATATTGATAATCAGCGATGAGCTTGCTCCAGTCGGACACAGCGGAAATTGCCACCGCGCATCGATAAAGTTCCGGTTCGTAGGCTGCACCTGAAAGCGCGAGGAACCCACCGAACGAAGTGCCCATGATGGCGACGCGCTTCGGATCAATCAGGCCCGAGGCAACCATCGCTTTGGTGGCGTCGGTCACGTCCTCGTGCATTTTTTGAAACGCCCATTCATCATCGGTCGGAAACATCCAGGACGATCCCGGTGAGCCGCGATAGTTAGGCTGCATCACGGCATAACCACGACTCGCCAGAAACTGGACCTCGTTATTGAACCCCCAGGTATCCCGCCAGCCAGAACTCTGGTGAGGCAGCACCACCAATGGGGGAGGATTTTGTTTGGATGCTCCCGCTGGCATGGTCACATAAGCATCAAGATGGTGCCCGTCACGCGTTTTGAATTTGATGACGTTCATCGGCTGCATGCGTTTTGGATCGATCCACGGCGCGGAATTCTTGATCAGTCCGGCAGAATGCTTTTCCAAATCGACCCAATTATAGATGGGTGGTTGGCGGTCGGAAAAGACGCTCAATAAAACCATTTTTCCCGCTTCGTCGTTTCCAATGATGCGCACAATTTTTCCGGGAAAGAGACCGTCAACTAGCTTTTGCAAATTATGGTAGGCTTCGCTGAACCACACGACGGAAGGGCCGACGCGGTTATAAACGGCACCCACGATCAGTTGAGAAACGGGATCACGATACACCCAGCCGTCAAAGTCGTAGGTTGTGTCTTGAAGTAACGTATCCAAGGTTTTGCCCGTCACGCCGTCCATGATTTCCAATGCGCGCGGCTTTCCATCTTTGCGCGCGCCGAGTACCACCAGTTCCTGGGGATTGTCGCCGCCGCCGATGATCTTAATCTCATCGAGATTTTCGGGGCACGGCTCCCATTGTTCGCCCGCGAGATGATGCAGCGTGAAGACGCCGTTGGTGGAGGTGACGCCAAATGAAAGACGTCCGTCCTTGTCCGCAAAATAATCGATATCGAAGCCGTCCGGAGTTTTCAGGACCGGGTGCTTAAGGGTGATGTGGCGCAAGTTGGCTTCTGCCGCAGTATCGAGAATCTTACTGTCAACCAATGCTCCATTGCCGCTCAGGTTGATGAATTGCCCAATTTCAAGACCCGCGTTCAGGGTCATTACTTGACCCTCCTGTCCCGTTACTTCGCTGCCTCGACCGATTGCATACAGTGGATGAAGCCGATCTTTGGGCGGAACGGCAACCAAGGCGCCGTTTATATTTTGCATTATCGGGTAGGCGCTCTGAAGCGCGGTGATTTTGGCCCCGGCCAAAATAAATCCGCCGAGTTTTTGCACGCTGACGTGATACATGAGCCGATCGTCTGTGAGCCACCGTGGTGAATTGATATCACTATCCCCCCGGGTCCCGATGGTTTCCATCTTCTGGCTTTGAAGGTCATAAACCATCAGACTTGTCTGGTCCTCGCCAGCAGCGATGACCGCGGCAATATGAGTGCCGGAAGGATTGACGGTAGGCTGCTGGAGGAGACTTGGGCGAAAGAAATCCATTACTGGGATGGTTTCGCTCTCGGGGACAGGAGCGATGCGATTTAAGTCTAGCGTTGCCGCGCCAAGAAATGTGGGTGCAACGACGAGGGAAAGGGTGGCAATGGCCAAGAGGTTTTTTTTCCGGGATTTCATGACTTCGGGGTTCGGGAATACTCGGTCGCTCAGGAACAGCGACCGATGAGGGGGGCGACATGATTTACGTAAAATCTCCCACACGCAAGCCAGCACTTGGGTCTATGGTGCTCCGTTTGTTTCGCTGGAAACAGAAACGAAGACATGGATCGAATCAGGGCGTGCGGCTCTGTTGTTCGGGTTCGTCGAGCGGGCTGAAATCCCGGCCGCCGTGGCTGAGCGTGGCGACCCGGGTAAATTCTGCTCCGAGAAAAACAATCTGGGCCGCGTAGTACGACCAAAGCAGCAGCACGATCAGCGATCCGGCGGCGCCGTACGCTGAAGTCAGCTCGGCGCGACTCAGGTAAATTCCCAGAAAGGTTTTCCCGCCGGTAAATAAAAATGCGGTGACACCTGCGCCTAGCCAAACGTGGCGCCATGGGATCGCGCGATCCGGAAGCAGGCGGAAGATGAGCGCAAACAGCAACGTGACGATGCCGATGGAGAAAACGAGATTGCCGATTTGGATCAGAACCACCGGCAGTTCAAAGACGCCATTCATGCGTGATTCCGTCCAACTGATGGCGGCACTGGCAATCAATGAAACGAGCAGCAAAAATCCCGTGACCAATACTGTCGCGAGCGAAAAGAGCCGCCGTTTCGCAAACCACCACCAGCCTTTGCCCTCGGGCGCCTTGACGCGCCAGATCGAATTTAGCGCGTCCTGCAGGTGACGGAATACCCCAAAGGCGCCGAAAACCAAAGTGAGGGCACTGAGCGCGGTCGCGATCATTCCAGTGTTACTCGTGACCGGACTCTGCACCGACTGGATGGCGGCGCTGGCCGGGCTGCCCGCGAGGTTGCTGATCTCCGCCAAAATTCGTTCACGCGCCGTAGTTTCGTCAAACAGGATTCCCGCGGCAGCGATGGCCAGCACCATGAGCGGCGCGACCGCGATTGTGGTGTAAAACGCAAGCGCCGCTCCCAGCCGCGTAATGTTATCGTCGGAAAATGCCTTGATGGTGCGCGTGACGATTCCACTCGTTCGCGTCAGCAAATTGTTGCGGAAGGCTGGACCGGAAGCGCCGGTGCCAGCGGATTTTTTGAGGGAATGTCGGGCCGTCACGAGTCAGGAAATGGTTAATGAGTTACAACGAGCGATCATGATGGATAGACAGACCCGGGGATCTAGGCACGGTCTCGGGATTGTGCCTGACGACGGGGATTCCCTGATCGTTTGCCGTCCCACATTTTCCTGGGAACTCCGTAACCGCCTCCGCTGACTACGAGGCATCGCCGGCAAAGGAATCGTGGAAACGGCTGGCGACGAACCCGCACATCCATGAATACACTGCATCATCTCC
>JAYVMJ010000030.1:0-1584 GCA_043759025.1 Verrucomicrobiota bacterium
CGGACGTTGCCGGCAAACACCGGACCTTCGCGGATATATTGGTTGCCAATTGCCGAGGCGAGATTGTCCCACTTGGGATGAGCTGGGTCGTCCGGCGGATTGCACGGGTTGAACGCAATATGGCATGCGCCGCACGAAACACCGATGCGATAGGGACGGATCAAAGTGCGATCGACGGCATAGTCGCGATCGTTGTAGTAACGCTGCGCATCCCATTTCTTTTTCGCGGCCTCATCGAAATCCGGATTGGGGAACAGTCGGAATCCCATGATGCCGGTTGACCGGCCATAGACCCTGGGATCAATGGCCGACGATTCCGGTTGGACCGCTTCGTCGATCCAAAGCCCATACTCGTCGGGCTTGGTCGCTTGCTGATAGCCGGGCTCGTTGATCAGGCCGAGCGTCTTGAAGCGCTGTTCGCGATTTCGCGAATCGACCGTCTTCAACAGATCAATCAGTCCGTAGCTCTCGCGAGCCATGCGATCCCAAAACTGCTCGTCGCCGCCCGTCCAGAGGTTCCACGTGTTGCGGCCTTTGATCTCGTCCGGGGCGAGCGCAATGCCTCCGTCCAGAGGTTTGAAAACGTCAGCGGCAATCTCGGGAAAATCCCCGGGTGTGCGCCCTCCGCCAGTGTCGGCGAGCGACCTCTTATCAGTGTTACAACTGGCCCCTAAGAGCAAAACCAGGATTCCTGGTGCGAAACGGATCCATCGTGCAGATGCTTTTCCCATATAACCTCCGGCAGAAGTGTGGCAAAACGGTTTGGTGGAGTGACCTCAACGCGTGCGACGCGAGGTGAGTTTGGATATTTGAGAGGATGGGGGATTCCAAGATTTAAATTTCATAACTCGCTGATTTGTAATTTATTAGGGTTAAACCATTAGATTTTTAACGAATTTTCACCCAGAGAAATTGGTCGGCATTGGACAAATTTCGCCTGATTCGATCACGGAAATAACCGTCGCCGCAATGGACGCGCGCACTCGTTGTGCTCGCTCATCATCGGCCATATCGAGTGGAGATCTTCGCGAGGATTTCCGATGGATAGGAGCTGTGAAGTCGCACGTTGTGCGGCCGCTTCGCCCGGCTCGTCGAGCACTTTGAAGGATTGAAGGAAATTCTGTTTGCTGCCGGGAGGCCGGACCGTTTGGTTGCTCAGTCCGCCCTTATGACACGCACCCATCATTGCGCCCAACTCACCGCATCCGACCTTAACGCCACTGTTTCCCTCATCGGCTGGGTCGATTCTGTCCGCGACCACGGCGGTATTATTTTTATCGATTTGCGCGACCGTGAGGGCGTGACGCAGGTGAAATTCGATGCGAATCTGCGCGTAGAAGCGGCGCGTTTGAAAAGCGAATCCGTCGTTGAAATCACCGGGCAGGTCGTACTTCGGCCCGACGCGATGAGGAACAAGGGCATTCCGACCGGCGACGTCGAAATCGATGCGACGGAACTCGTCGTGCACAATGTTTCCGATACGCCGCCGTTTCCGCTGACCGATGCCGGCGGCGACAAGGTGAATGAAGATCTGCGTTTGACCTACCGCTACCTCGATCTGCGCCGGCCGAAGATGCGGAAAAA
>JAYVMJ010000031.1:0-4096 GCA_043759025.1 Verrucomicrobiota bacterium
CTCGAAATGTCCCTCAATCCGCGTCATGCGTTTCGCGTAGTCCTCGATATTTTCCGAACCGCGCAAGACCGCCCCTTCCGCCAGATAAAGCTCAACGCCGGGTTTTAGAAAAACCGAGCCACTGCGAAATTCGCCTGCGGGAATTTCCACGGTGCCGCCACCGTCCTTCGCGGCCGCATCGATCGCAGACTGGATCTCGGTCGTGTTCAGTTTTCCTCTTTCCGCCACCGCCCCAAAAGCCGTGATGGAATATTTCTTCCCGGCCGCACCAAACAGCGCGACTTGGATCATCGCCAAAATTCCAAGCCCGAACGTCCTGCTGCATTTGATCATAGTCATGCGTAAATCAGATCTGCACTGTTTTAAGACCAAAAGCAAAACCACCGGCGAGCGGACAGTCCTGATGCTTGACGAATGACACGAAAAACGGCGCGGAGAAATCCGCGCCGTTTTGCCCTAGCTGAGTAAGAAATCTACGGGCTTGGACTTAGTTCCAATAGCCCTCGTAAAACTGATAGCTGCCATCGGAACGACGTTCCCAGCGAGGAGCGACCCAGACGGAACTCTGGCTCGGTGGAACTTCCCAATGGCCCGCCATCCATTCGTAGCGTTCGTTCCGCCATGTCCAATAGCCCGGCACCCATTTGTGCTGGGACGACGGTTGCGCCAGTACGACTTCCTGCTGAGCGACGGGTGGCGCCTGCATCACGACGATCGTGCCGTTTTGCGTCTGCACCGCGCTGCCAGTGGTGGTTGTGGTGGTTTGAACGGTCTGCTGCCCGGCGGGCTGGGCAACAATCACCTGTTGCGCCGTGGGCGGAGGTGGTGGTGGCGCGGAAACGACGTGGGAATCGGGCTCGGAAGCGCAGCCAGCCATGAAGGCCAGCCCGCCGGAAATCAATGATGCCTGTACAATCAACCGGACCGTCCGGCGTAACTGGGGTTTGTGAGAGTTCATGCCGGTAATGACCATGCTCATCACAAACCGGTTGCCAAAAAAGGAATCACCCCACGGAAATATTCCTATTCTTTTTCCGACACCATTCCGCTCCAAAAGTGTCGTTGGCCGGACTTTGCCGTGATTCCCCATTTGCTAAACCTGCTGCGATTCCCTTGACTGCGGGCTTCCGACCATGTCCCGCACCCTCGTCAAAGATGCCCTCAATGCCACCGCACCGAACGACGCGATTTTCCTGCAAGGCTGGGTGCGCACACGACGCGACGCGAAAGCGTTTTCCTTTATCGAGCTCAATGACGGCTCCTGCCTCAAGGGATTGCAGGTCATCGTCGATGCCACCTTGCCCGATTATGCAGAGGTCGCCCGGGCGAACACCGGCGCATCGGTCGAAGTTCGCGGCCGGCTGGTCGAATCAAAAGGCCAGGGCCAGAAATGGGAGGTCGTCGCGGAAAAATTCGCCGTGCTCGGTGAGGCTGACGCCACCTACCCGCTCCAGAAAAAAGGCCACACGCTGGAATTCCTGCGCGAGATCGCCCATCTGCGCCCGCGCTCCAATCTTTTCGGAGCCGTCTTTCGCGTCCGCAGTCGCCTGGCGTACGCCGTCCACCAATTTTTCCAGGAAAAGAATTTCGCGTACGTCCACGCCCCGATCATCACGGCCAGCGACGCCGAGGGTGCGGGCGAAATGTTCCGGGTCACGACACTCGACGTCGGCAACCCGCCGAAAACCGAACAGGGCGAGGTCGTTCACACGAAAGATTTTTTCGGCAAGAAAACCTTTCTCACCGTCAGCGGCCAACTCGAAGGCGAGATTTTCGCCACGGCGCTTTCGAACATCTACACGTTTGGCCCGACGTTTCGCGCGGAAAATTCCCATACGTCACGCCACGCCGCTGAATTTTGGATGATCGAACCCGAGCTCGCTTTTTGCGATTTGGCGGGCGATATGGCCCTCGCCGAGGAGTTCGTGAAGTATCTCATCCGCGACGCGCGCGAACATTGCGCCGGCGATCTCGAATTCTTTGGCAAATTTGTGGACAAGGAATTGCTCGCGCGTCTCGACTTCGTAGTGGAGCGGCCGTTCCAACGCTGCAGTTACACCGAAGCGATCGACATCCTCACCCGCAGTGGAAAAACATGGGAGCATCCCGTGAAATGGGGTGATAATTTGCAGTCGGAACACGAGCGCTTCCTGACTGAGGAACACTTCAAATGTCCGGTGACCGTTTATAATTATCCGCGTGCAATCAAAGCCTTTTATATGCGCGTCAACGAAGGCGACGCACCCGAACGGCAAACGGTGGCGGCCATGGACCTGCTCGTTCCCGGCATCGGCGAAATCATCGGCGGTAGCCAGCGCGAGGAACGCTTGGACGTCCTCAAAGCCGGCATGGCGTTGCACCATCTCGCTGAAAAAGACTACTGGTGGTATTTGGATCTCCGCCGCTACGGCAGCGTGCCGCACGCGGGCTTTGGGCTCGGGTTTGAACGCATGCTGATGTTCGTCACCGGCGTCGCGAATATCCGCGACGTGATCCCCTTCGCGCGCACGCCCGGCACCGCGGGATTCTAACCGCCGCAAATTGCCCCTGACCTGTCTGTAGGCGGGAGTGCCCACCGCAGTTGCGCGACGAGCGCGCAACCTGCGATTAAATCAATTTAACCGCTAATGGTTTCGCTTAATGACAGACACGAAAACCTGCATTGTCCCCTGCGACTAATCGTCTCCGGTTTTGGATTCGGAGGCGTCCGCTTGCCTCGCACGAAGGTGAGCGGACAATCGCCCCAGCGCAGGCTGGTGGACGATCCCTGGGAAGTGAGCACTGTTCAACGGGGCGTGCCGGGATGCGAGCGCGCAGCAACGGTGCTCATTGCGGACGGAGTGGGATTTTATTCGAACACTTCGCGTCCTCCGCGTTTAATTCGGTCGGTGCGCGTCTTATTCCAGTTTGCGCTCAAGATGAGCCGATCAGCCGAGTGGCACAGGCATTCCTGCCTGTGGTTCATCGTCTTTAACGTCCCCGCAAAACCACAGGCAGGAATGTCTGTGCCACTTTTGGGAAGCGGGCGCTGTTGGGCTCATCTTGAAAGAGATTTGGAATAACCACCTCACTTTCCGCCAATGGCGCGATCTTGCGCCGAATGACAGCAGAAGATGCAGCGCAAACTTTCACGCACCATCGTGAACCGGTGGGCGACTGGGTATTGCAGCTGGACGGCAGCATTGTCGCAACGGGCGGCATCTTATTCCACTACAACCGGCCTTACGGCGACATCTACATGGAAGTCGCCGCTCCCTTTCGCCGCCGTGGATTCGGTTCCTATCTCGTGCAGGAACTGAAACGCATCTGCCGCGACGGTGGCAGCGTCCCTTGCGCCCGATGCAGCCCTACCAACCTGGCCTCCCGCAAGACCCTCGCAAAAGCCGGCTTCGTCGCCTACGCGCACATTCTGGTCGGACAACTTCATTCCACCGCGGACGGAACTCCGGGACGGAGATATTGAAGTGATGTCCAGCCGAGCTGCGTTCATTCGTTGAGAGAGGGTAACTGCTGACATCACGCTGTCATTCGCGCGTGATAAAGTGGATCACTCACACATTCCGCCATGACCGAATCAATTCCTCCGCCGGGCGCTGAAAGCAGCACGCCGAATCCCTCGTTTTGGGCCAGTGTCCTTTTTGCGCTCAAAGGGGGACACTCGGACTATACTGCGTTGCCGCTAAAACGCGCCGTGCTGTTACTGGCCGTACCGATGGTGCTCGAAATGTCGATGGAATCGTTGTTCGCCGTGGTGGACGTTTTCTGGGTCTCGCATCTCGGCCCGAATGCCATCGCAGTAGTCGGCCTCACGGAATCGGTCATGTCGCTAGTTTACGCGGTCGCCATCGGCATTTCATTTGCCGCAACCGCCATTGTGGCGCGCCGCATCGGCGAGAAGAATCCCGTTCTCGCTGCCCAAGCTGCGGGGCAAATCGTCCTGCTGGGTGCGTGTCTCGCCCTATTGCTCGGCGCGGTGCTCGGCACCTTGGCGCCCGACATCCTCCATTTCATGGGCGCGAGCGACGAAGTCGTTCACCTCGGCTCACGGTTCACTCGGATCATGCTGGGCGGAAACATCACCGTTTTCCTGATTTTT
>JAYVMJ010000032.1:0-4176 GCA_043759025.1 Verrucomicrobiota bacterium
GGAAACTGGAGCGCAGGACGGAGGCAAGTCGGGGGGAGGACATGGAAGGAGGAGTCTTTCGACCCGCGCGTGAACTGCAAGTTTCCTGCGCAAGTCAGAATGAGTGTTTCCGTCGGACTTTTGTGTGGCCAAAAGCCTGCCGCGCTTCCTATCTGTAGGAAAATGATCAAAGCCAAACGCCAGACGAAACGCCCTGAGGACCTCAATGCCGCCCTGGCCAAAAAGAAAGGGCCGGTTTCGCAGTTTATCGCGAAGAATTACCGCCATTTCAACGCCGCGGCGCTGCTGGATACCGCCAAGGGTTACGAGGATCACCTGAAGGCCGGTGGCAAGATGCTCGTGACCATCGCCGGCGCGATGTCCACCGCCGAACTCGGCATCACCCTCGCTGAGATGATCCGCTCGGACAAGGTGCACGCGATTGTTTGCACTGGCGCGAATCTGGAGGAGGATATTTTCAATCTCGTGGCCCACGATTACTACGAACGTGTGCCGCACTACCGCCACCTGACGGCGGACGACGAACAGAAACTGCTCGACCGGCACATGAACCGGGTGACTGACACCTGCATTCCCGAAGGCGAGGCAATGCGCCGGATCGAGGCCGTCGTGGCCGAGGAATGGGTCGCGGCGGACAAGGCGGGTGAACACTATTTCCCACACGAGTTCATGTATAAGATTCTCCGCGGGGGAAAATTGAAGAAGCTTTATCAGATCGATCCGAAAAATTCGTGGATGCTGGCCGCCTGTGAGAAAAACCTGCCGATCATCGTCCCCGGCTGGGAAGACGCGACGCTGGGCAACATGTACGCCGGCCGCGTGGTGACGGGTGAAATCAAGAATGTGCACACCGTCCGCACCGGCATCGAATACATGGCGTGGCTCGCGGGCTGGTACACGAAGGCCGCGAAACCACTGCGCAATGGCGAAGGCTCGATCGGTTTTTTCCAGATCGGCGGCGGCATCGCCGGCGATTTCCCGATCTGCGTGGTGCCGATGTTGCACCAGGATCTTGGCCGCACCAGCGTCCCGCTATGGGGCTATTTCGCGCAGATCAGCGATTCGACCACGAGCTACGGCAGTTATTCCGGTGCGGTCCCCAACGAGAAAATCACATGGGGCAAACTCGGCTCAAAGACCCCGAAGTTCATCGTGGAAAGCGACGCCACCATCGTCGTGCCATTGATCTTCTCGTGGGTTTTGGGGCAGTAAGCGGAGCAGGAGGGACCACTAATCCACACTAATTTTCACTCATTATGATTAGTGTCCCCTTAGTGTTTATTAGTGGTTAATTCTTCCGTGATCTGGCTCTATAGAATACTCTTTCTTCCGCTGCTCCTGCTGTTGGCGCCATACTATCTGTGGCGTATGCGGCGGCGGGGCGGATACACGGAGAATTTCAGTCATCGCTTCGGCGGAACCGATCTGTTGCCGCCGAAGCGGAAGGGCGTTCATCGGATCTGGCTGCAGGCGGTGAGTGTGGGTGAAATGCTCGCGATCGCGCCATTGCTGGAAGCGTTGAAACGGGAGGGAAACAGTGAAGTTTACCTGACCACGACGACCAGCACGGGCCACAAATTGGCGAAAGAGAAATACGGTGCGTTGACCATCGGCATCGGCTATTTCCCACTCGATTTCTGGGTGTTCAGCGCGCGGGCATGGCGGAAGATCACGCCCGATCTCTGTATTTTAATGGAGGGTGAACGGTGGCCGGAACACGTGCATCAGGCAAAAATCCGCGGCGTGTCGATCATTAGCGTGAACGCGCGGCTGTCGGACAGAAGTTTCCGACGTTCGCAGAAGTTCCGCGCGCTCCTCAAACCTCTGACCAATGATATTACGCAGGTGCTATGTTCATCGAAGCGCGATGAACAACGTTTCAAGGCGCTTGGGTATCCAGCGGAGCGTCTCGCCACCACGGGAAATTTGAAACTCGATGTGAGCATCCCGTTGATGAGTGAGGCGGAGAAAATGCAGCTCCGCGGTGAACTGGGATTGGGTAACGGCTTGGTGCTGCTCGGTTCCTCCACGTGGCCGGGCGAGGAAGCAGCGTTGCTCGAAGCGTTGCGGGTGGCGCGGGCAGGCGGCTTGAAAGTGTCGCTTCTGCTGGTGCCACGCCACGCCGAACGTCGGGAGGAATTACGGGGCTTGCTGGAAAAATCCGGCCTGACTTTTCACTTCCGCTCGGCGGGCCCGGCGACACGCGAAGTGGATGTGGCGATAGGTGACACGACGGGCGAGTTGAGGGAGTTCACGCAATTGGCGGATCTCGTTTTTGTCGGGAAGAGTTTGCCTCCGCACGAGGGTGGACAGACGCCGGTGGAAGCCGCGGTGTTGGGAAAACCTGTTTTGCACGGACCGCAGATGACCAATTTCCGTGAGATCATCCGCACGCTGACGGAAGCGGGAGCGGTGCGGGAGGTTGAGAGTCCGAGTAAACTCACGGAGTTGACCGTGGAATTATTGCAGGACGCGGCTCAACGCGAACAACTCGCGACGGCCGCCCGCGGTTGGTATGAGGTCAACCGCGGCGCGACCGAACGCACACTGGGCGTAATTCGCGGCCAGCTCGCCCGCTGATGGGTGCCCAACAGTCTGACCGACCAGGCAGATTATCCTTCCGCCGCTCTGAAAGGGGCCGCTTGATTTTAAGCCGCTGGGCCGGTTGATGGTGGCAAATCGGCTGGAGGAACTGGTGGCGAAACATTGGAATCGCCGGGCACAGCAATCGACGCCGGCGGGAGCGAGGTTTCGGCTGATGCGGGCGCGTGAGGGACGCGGCCGCAGCGTGAGCCTTCGTATAAGCGGATGAGGTGTCGCCGCTGATCGTAGCTGATGATTTCCGAGTAACGGCCCCAACTCAGCAGCGTCCGGAAGAGTTGGCGCGGTTTTTCGTGCGGCAGCGCAATCGTCAGTTCGCGGATCAATTCTTCATCGGGCAGGATCTGATTTTCCTGCACCCTGATCAGGCGGACGAGCAGTTCGAAGATCTTCAATTTGAGCAATTGTTCGCGCACGATGCGTTTTTGCTCTCCGGGTGGTGCGGCGAGAGTGTCGAGGCCGAGGGGCGTGATTTCCACATCCTGCCCCGGCGTGCGGACAAACCCGAGCAACTCGGCCGCCTTGACCAAGCGGACGACGGAGCCGAATTCCTTCCCCAGCTTTTCGGCGAGTTCGAAAACGTCGGTGGCTTCGTGATCGATGAGACCCAATAAGCCCAACACTTCGGAAGGAGTAACGTAGGGGATCGAAACCGGCGCAATGCGGCGCCGGGTTTCGTCCACCTTGGTCGAGACTTTGCCGATGTCGGCGACGGCGACGGCAGTATCGGGCAGATTCGTATGGGTAAGAATGCGGTGGAGATTTTCCACGGTGGCACGAAACGCGGGCGAATCGGGATCGCGCGGGTAGGGCATGGTGACGGGCACCACCACATCGACCCGGCCCGGGTTGGCGGCGAGTAATACGATCTTGGTCGCGAGAAAGACGGCCTCGCTGATGTTGTGCGTGACGAACACCATGGTGCGCAGCGGGTGGTCGGGATTGGCGAGCAGGCGGGCAATTTCGTTGCGCAGCGTCTCGGCCGTGAGCACGTCGAGCGCGCTGAACGGCTCGTCCATCGCCAGGACTTCGGGATCAGCAATGAGCGCGCGGGCGATGCCCACACGCTGTTTCATGCCGCCGGATAATTCGCGCGGGTAGGAGTATTCGTAGGCCCCGAGACCGACCGTCGTTAACACCTTCTCGAGGCGGGCATTTTGTTGGGCGGGTGGCAGGTGTTCGACGGGAAGCAGGACATTTCCGCGGATATTCAGCCAGGGAAACAAGGCGAAATTCTGGAAGACCATGGCAATGCCGGGTGAAACTCCCGTCAGCGGGGCTCCCTTCCAGAAAACCTGTCCTTTAGTGGGAGAAATCAAGCCCGCCATGATGCGGACAAGCGTCGATTTTCCGCAACCGGAGGGTCCGAGCAACGCGACCGCTTCATTGCCGCAAATACTCAGGTTGATGTCGGAGAGCACCAATTCGGCCTCGTGTCCGCTGGTGGTGCCGTATTCGTGCGACACATGCCGGATTTCAATCAGGGGCCGGTTGGAGGAGTCAGACATGGGATCAGAGGCCGAAGCGGCAGCGGTTGTCAGCGAGTACTTGAAGCTTTTTCCACAGGGTTCGGTT
>JAYVMJ010000033.1:0-5721 GCA_043759025.1 Verrucomicrobiota bacterium
GTGGAAAACGGCGACAGCGGCTGGCGCATCGGTTACCAGCACGCGCCGCGCGGAAACGCCGGCCCGTGGAACGCCGAGCGTCTCTGGTTCCCGCGCCATCCTTCGCAACCCGCCTATCTCCTTCCGCCGATCTGCAACATCGAGGATGGCCCGTCAGGCATCGCTTATTATCCCGGCACCGGCCTCGCGCCGGAATACGCGGGCAAGATTTTCATCACGCACTTCAAGGGCGCCATCGCCAGCTCCGGTATCTATACTTACCAGGTGAAACCATCCGGCGCGTCGTACGCGATCGAGAATGAGGCTCCATTCCTGAAAAATGCGCTGCCGACCGATGTTCGTTTCGGCCCGGACGGTCGGCTCTACTATTCCGACTGGGCGGAAGGCTGGCCGAAATCAAAACGCGGCCGCATTTACGCGATCTTCGATCCGAACCGCGTCAACGATCCGCTCGTCAAATCCACCCGGCAGCTCATCGCGTCGGACTACACCAAGAAAACCGACGCCGATCTCGCCGGACTGCTTGCCCATCCCGACTGGCGGGTGCGGTTGGACGCCCAACTTGAACTGGCAAATCGTGGCGCTGCCGGCATCGAAACGCTATCGTCCGTCGCCGGCAAAGCCGATGGCCCGCCACTCGCCCGCCGGCACGCGGTGTGGGGCCTAGGTCAACTTGGGGTTCAATTCCCCGCCGCCGTCAAAGCCCTGCGCCCACTGCTTCAAGCGAACGATGCCGAGGTCCGGGCCCAAGCCGCCAAGGAACTCGGCGATTGCAACGACCAGTCGTCCGGCGACGCGCTCGTGAGCATTCTCCTCGCCGACAACTCGCCGCGCGTTAAATTTTTCGCCGCCCAATCGCTCGGCAAATTGAAATACACCGACGCTACGGCCGCCCTGCTGGCTTCGATCCGGGGCAACAACGATGCCGACGCTTACCTGCGCCACGCACTGGTGATGGGCCTCGTCGGTTGCGCCACGCCCGCGCAAATGACCGCGTTGAAAACGGACGAATCCCGCGCCGCGCGCCTCGCCGCCGTGCTCGTGCTGCGCCGTCTGGCCAATGCCGGCGTCACCACCTTCCTAACCGACAGCGACCCGTTCATCGTTAACGAGGCGGTGGAAGCGATCTACGACCTGCCGATTGTCGCCGCCTATCCGGCCGTTGCGGCGATCATCGATCATCCCGTCGCCAGCGAACCCATCATGCTTCGCGCGCTGAATGCGCAGTTTCGCATCGGCACTCCCGCCAACGCAACCGCGCTGGCGAATTACGTGGTTCGCGCCGGTGCCCCTGAGAAATTGCGCGAGGAAGCCCTCACCCTGCTTTCACTGTGGTCCGAACCACCGGCCCGCGATCGATTGATCGGCGTCTATCGTCCGTTGCCGGAGAGAAACCGCGATAGCACCGTCGGCATCGATGCGCTCAATTCGCACCTTCCCGAGCTGCTATCGACGGCCACACCCGACGCCTTGCAACTCGCCACGCTTCAGGTCGTCGCCGCATTGAAATGGAATTCCGCCATACCGCTGGTCCGCGCCATCGTCGCCAACGACCATGCGTCAGAAACCGTGCGCACCGCCGCGTTGGACATATTGAACCGCCTCGCCGATCCGCAACTGCCGCAGTCGATCAATGCAGCGCTTGCCTCGAACTCTCCCGACCTGCGCCTCGCCGCGCTGCCGCTTTCCACGAAGCTTCATCCGGAAAGCGCTCCCGCCACCCTCGCGCGTTTGCTGGAAAACGGCACGCTGGCCGAACAACGCACCGCGTATCTCAGTCTCGGCGACCTGCCCCAACCCGAGGCCGACACGATTCTCGCATCCGAATTGAATAAGCTCGCCGCCGGCAAGGTCGCGCCGGGCGCGCAAATCGAACTCCTTGACTCCGCCGCCAAGCGCTCGTCGCCCGAAGTGAAACAGCTGCTTGCCGCCCGCGACGCGACGCTCGCCAAGAATCCCGATCCGCTCGCCGCGTTTCAGGTTTCCCTCGAAGGCGGCGACGCGAAGAAGGGCCGCAGCTTATTTTATTACCAACCCGTCCTCGCCTGTGTCCGCTGCCATGCTGCCGACCGCGCCGGTGGCGAAGCCGGCCCAAATCTCGCCGGCATCGGTGCACGGAAATCGCGTGAATACATCCTCGAGTCGATTGTGAAGCCAAACGCCAAAATCGCCGACGGCTTCGATACGCAGGTCGTCACCCTTAAATCCCGCGCGCTCGCCGCCGGCGTGTTTGTTTCCGAAAACGATCGCGAAGTCACCCTGCGCGACAGCAATGGAAAGAACGTGATCATCAAAAAATTCGACATCGTCAGCCGCACCTCCGCACCCTCGTCGATGCCCGGGATTTTCGGCGCCATTCTGACCAAGGCGGAATTGCGCGATCTCGTGGAGTTTGTTGACTCACTGAAATTGAAGACTCGCGCGAAGGAAGCCCCGCTCCGCGCGTTGGTTCCCCCGCCGACCGATTGAAACGCTAGAGCGGTTCCAATTAAGGCGTAGCTGATTTCAGGCATTTGATTTTTAGCCGCGAAAGAACGCAAAGGTCTCATAGATCATTCGCGTGAACGTTTCTTCCTTTGTGTTCTGCTCTGCGTTCTTTCGCGGCTACACTTCAGGTTGAACCGCTCTAACCTGATAATCCATTCATCGCCGGGATCTCACCATTCCAACTCCCAGGTGCCCGACCCATGCAGTCGCGGCGCCTTTTTTCAGTCATCCGAGGCCTTCGGCTTAAGTATTCTATTAGTTTACATTCCTCACACGCGGGCCTCGCCGGCATTGGTCAACTAACAGTATCCTCATGACTTGGGCGTCGAATGAGTTTCGGCAGAACGAACGCCGTTTCCGCCATTCGGAGCCAGCGGCGCGAAGAACCTGTTGTTCACTCTGATCCACTCGGCGCTTTCAAAAAGCGGTGGCGCGAATTCACCGTCTCGTCAAGGAATCCGGGGAAACCCGCCGAAAAATTAACCAAAGCGGGCTAGGCGCGCGCAACTGCAATAAATGCTCCTCAATCAGGCCGCTTCATCGAAAAAAGTTCAGTGGTGCGCGTATAAAAATCCCCGCCCATCCGGCCAATCGTATCGAGTTTTGCTGGGTCAATCGCGCCTTCAGCGTTAAGGACGGATTCGCTCACGTGCATGCACAGGATGAGGCCAAAAACGACGCTCGATCCGAGCGGTCCATCCCCGAGTTCGACGATGCGGTCGAGTTTGCATTCGAACGCGATGGGCGCATCCGCCACGCGGGGCGGACGCACCGTTTGCGCCGCCGCCGTTGGAATACCGAACCGCTCGAATTCGCTCTCTCCGTACGGCAGGGTGGCCGAAGTGAGATTCATCGATTCCCGCAACGCGTATGGCACGAGGTTCACCACAAATTCCGGCACTTCGTTAACATTGATCACCGAGTCTTTCTTCTTCCCGGTACGATCATTCGCCCCGCAAAAAATCACCGTGGGCGGCTTCGCACACACACCTTGGAAAAAGGAAAAGGGGGCGAGATTGGTTTTGCCGGCAGCCGAAATCGTGGAGACCCACGCAATGGGCCGGGGCGTAATCGCATTGACCATCCATCGGTAGGCATCGCGCGGCGGTAATTGGGCTAAATCGACAATCATGAGAAATGGATGCAACCATGGTTCAACCTGCCACGCGACGCAAACCGGGCCTGCCGCGGGAAAAATCAAAGCGGCGGCAAATTTTCGAGGAAGCTGATCGTAAACAGACCCGTGGCCCGGGCGGCTTGCGCATAAAACGGCACGCCTTCATACGGCGCGTCACTGACGACCCGGAATGCGATGCAGCGAATTCCGTACGCATGCGCGATCGCGGCGATGTGACCCGATTCCATCTCCTCAACGTCCATCCCAAACGTCCGGTGTGACCATTGCACGCGGTCCATTTCCAAATTCACCTCGTGCGCCGAACCGATCACGCCCGCAAACACGCGGCCCATCGGGTTACGCGTCCGCATCGCCACCGCGAGCGCTGCTGCGTCACCGGCAAATCCATCCGGAAATGCCACCAATTGTCCGTTCGCCAGATCGCGCAATCGTTGCGGTTCCGGTGTCCATTCGAGTGCCAGACTGCCCTGACCCGTACCGCGAACCGGCGTGATAAATGCCCCGTAATCCAGCGACCGCCGACCAACGACGATGTCGTGCAGCGTCAGGAACGGAGCCTGCGCCCCGCTCGTGCCTTGGTTCACGATCAGCTTCGGCGAAAACTCCTCGATCCCGATGATCGTGGATGTCGTGCAATTCAACAACGCCTGGCCGGTTAATTGCACCGCCACGCGATGGCCACCAATCTGTCCGGTCCAGAAACTGAACGGACCGATCGTCACTTTCTCGGGTTGCTGCAGCGCTGCGACGATTTCCGTCACTTCAGGATTCTCCGCGCCTTGCACAAGAATTTCGACCGGTGCGGCGGCCCGCAGCGTCGCGAGCAATAAAATCCAAACAACGAACATCTTCATTTCCAAACCTCCATAAATTCCAACGCCACTGTCCCCGCCTCGCCTTCTTTTCCATCGATCACCCGCAAACCGATCACGGGAATTCCCAGTAATTTGGCGCATCCCGCGATGTGGGCCGATTCACCGTCCTCGCAGCTCGTGTTCCAAGTCGACCGAATCCAAGCAATCCGATCCGCTTCACGATTGGTTTCCGGGGCTGATCCCAATACGCCAATGATCAATTTACCCCGCGTCGGAGTAAGCTTTTTTGCCAACTCCAGCGCCCGTTCGTCCGCCGGGAAAAAGTAGGCGGGCGTTTCTTTCTCCCCCGTCGTCGCCAACAAATGCGGCAACGGTTTCCACGTCAGCGAGTGACTGCCTTCGCCCAACGGGGTGACCGACGAATACATGCCGTCAAACGCCACAAATTTTCCGCTGATCACCAAATCTCCCGGCCTGAGCTCCGGATCATGCGCCCGCGCACTACCAAACGTAACCACCAGCTTCGGCGCGTACCGTCGGATCGCGAGAGTCGTCGCCGCCACGGCATTGAGCGGATCGCCTTCCGTCCGCGTGAGCACGACTTGTTTTCCCGCCAGCGTCCCAAGCCAGAATTGCCAGGCCGCGCGCGTTTCGACGCGTGAATCCTGCAATTTCGCCAGCAGCGGTTGTAAGTCGGCGTCAGTCGCCGCAGCAATCAAGACCTCTGCTTGATAGGCCGCGCCGCGCAACGGCTGGCCCCGTGACGCGACGAGAATTATCGCGCAGAAGATCAGAAATCGTCGTAGGGGATAAACGTACATTCGGGGGCCAGAAAGCAGGCATCATACCGCTTTTTGATTTAATATTGGATCGAAAATTGCGCACCGGCAGGGACGGACCGCCGGGCCGTCCGGGTCGGTTGGGGTAATCGGCAATCGTGGCGGGCCCAGCGGTCCCGCCCTGCCCACGATTCGATATCATTTCGATGGATTTCATGCGCGCTCATTCCATCCGCCCGATCCGAGCCAGACGTTTCTGCAGCGGCGTACGTTCTAACTTCTTGACCGTCCTCAAACGAAATCTCACCCGCAGCCGGTGCAACAAAAACGCACAAATGCCGACCTTGATCACAAAAACGGTCGCCAGGATCACGACCCGCTTCGTGCTTAACCCGTTACTGAAATCGCCGAGAAAGATCACAATACACGAACGCAACACGTAGACGGGCCAACAGACCCAAAAGTAAATCCGCAGCGGAATGCCCGAAACCGCCAGCAGGTA
>JAYVMJ010000034.1:0-6563 GCA_043759025.1 Verrucomicrobiota bacterium
CGCCCTACCATCTTATTGGAAATGCGCTCAACCTGCGGGATTGCGTGACTGAAACACCCTGAATTGAGATTTGGGATTTTCTTTCGTGTGATTCGTGTGTTTCGTGGGCCAAATGGCTGATCCTAAGATTCTCGAAACCTTCCCCAATCCCGCGCCGCAGCGCGACTTTTTGATCGAGCACACGCATCACGAGTTCACCTCGGTGTGCCCGATGACCGGGCATCCGGATTTTGCGGATATCGCGGTGAGCTACATCGCCGGTAAAAAGTGCGTGGAGCTGAAATCGTTGAAGCTTTATTTCCACGCCTACCGAAACGAGGGGATTTTCTTCGAGGCCGCGACGAACAAAATTTGCGATGACCTCGGCACGGCGTTGCAGCCGCGGAAGCTGACGATCATTTCCCGCTGGAAAGCGCGCGGCGGTTTTTCGTCGGTCGTGACGGCGGAGTGGAAAAAGAAAAAGTAGGACGGATTTCGCACCACTCATTCACACTAATGGACACTAATTACTTTGGGTTTGGCGGCTCGATGAATTAGTGAGCATTAGTGGTTACACGATCCGTTTTCATGCATTGGCGCGAAGCTCCGATTCACTTCATCGACTTCGAGGGTAATGGCACCTCGGGGATTATCGAATTTGGGGTGGTGACGATTCGCGGCGGCGAAATTGTTGGGACGCGCACGCGGTTGTGTGCGGCGATTGGGCGGGTGAAAGCGGAGGACACGGCGATCCATGGGCTGGCGGAAAGCGAACTGCGCTCCTTTGCACCTTTCCGCGACGAGTGGGAGTATTTCGCGTCGCTGAGGGAGAGCGGACCGCTCGCGGCGCATTTTGCGCAGGCGGAGAATTATTTGCTGAAAACGGTCTGGGCGTATCCGCGCACGTCGCCGGATTTCGCGCGATCCGGTCGCACGGCGACCGAATGGGGCGCGTGGATCGACACGGGGCGGCTGTATCCGCAATTTTTCCCGCACCTCGGCGAGGGAAAATTGGAGCAGTTGGTGATGGCATGCGGACTGCAAGCCGAACTCGATGCGCTCGCCGCCGAGCATTGTCCGGCTGATCGGCGAAAGTATCACGCGGCCCTCTACGACGCACTCGCCGGTGCGCTGTTATTGCAAGCGTTCTTGCGCCGACCGGAATTTGCGGAGGCGACGTTGCCGTGGCTGTTGCAGATGAGCACCGTCGACGGCGCCAAGCGCGACGCCTTGCAGCAAGGCGATTTGTTTTAGCTGCGCCGTTAATTCCGAATGGAGCGGCAGCGACCTCGCTGCGAGAGGGCCGCAGGCGGGTCGCCCGCGCTCCAGGAATCAGCCGAATTTTTTCAGCAGCTCTTGCAGCGGTCGATCGGCGAGTGAGTTGAGGATCAGGTCGGCATGGGCCAGGTCGTGATTGATCGACGACGGACCCGGGACGGCGATGCACCACAAGCCGGCGCGTTTGGCCGCGAGGGCGCCGTGCTCGGAATCTTCAAACGCGATGGCTTCATTTCCGGCGATGCCAAATTTTTCGATCACGGCGCGATAGAGATCCGGCGCGGGTTTTCCGGTGGGGACGTCTTCGATGCAACGCAGGTAGTCGAAGGAAGAAGTCAGGCCGAGGCGGGCGAGGTGACCCTCGACGTGCGCGTGGCCGGAGTTGGACGCCAGGCCGACTTTCAATTTCATGTGCCGAGCATGGCTGAGGTAGTCGAGCACGCCGGGAAGAATGGCCAGTTTGGCGGTGATTGTTTGTTGAACCTGCTGCAGCTCGCGGTCTAGTTCTGCGCGATTTGCACCGGCACCGAAAGCGGCCCACTCGTCGAAGTGAATGCTGGAGCGTCCCACCGCCTCGTAGGCAAGTTGCCGCGAGAACGCTTTGCCGGCATTGCGATGGACGACCTCGAAGGCATCGATGAGGGCAGTTTCAGTGTCGAGGATCAGACCATCGAAATCAAAGACGAGCGCGCGAATCATGAAGAAGGCGAGAGTGTTTCAATCGGAATGGCGCGCGAGAAATATTAATTCGCTAAAGTCACCCGGTCGCGGCGGAGATAAAGGTGAAACGAACCGGCGGTTTTGATTCCCGTGTATTCGCGGGCGATAAAGTCGCGCAGTTCGGGAAAAGTTTCGTGGCCTTGGAGCGCGGGCTCCTTGAGTTGAAAATCGTCCGGGCCGACGGAATCGATAAAAAATGCCGGACGATTTGTGCGGAGATCGGCGACGAAGCGCGCCCGGAAATAATCACGCTGCGGGTGGTTGTTCAGCTGCGCTTCCGTGTGGGCTTCGTGGGTCGCTTGGGGCAATTGTGTTTCCACATAAAATTCCGGTCGCCAGCCCCAGACCGCGAGCGAGTCGCCGGGCCTTTTGTTTTGGTTGATGAACTGATCCACGGGATCGCGAGGATTGGCTGGAGCGATGAGTCGGTGGAGGGAATTGCGATCGGCGACGCGGTTGACGAGTTGGCTGATGACTCCGACCGCGAGAAACAACCCGATGGCGACCGCGCAATACCGGCGGGTTTGCCCGGCGAGCAAATATCCCCAGAGCAATCCCACCAACAGTGACAGCGGCAGCGTGAGAAAAAGCAAATAGTGGGGATAAAGCCGGCCCGGGACCAGAACGGCGCAGTAGGCGGCGATGAGGAGCGTGACGCTGAGTAACAGCGGACGCCACGCAACGCGGCCCAACGCCGGCAGCCCGAGCACCAGCAGCAAAAGTGCGCCATAATGAAAAAACGAGAATCCCCAGGAAAAAGTCGTCAGATAGTTGAGCAAATATCCGGAGTCGCTCCATGGCAGGCCGCGAGCCTCGGCGTAGTGCAGATTGTGCAGGATGTAGGACTGATACACTTCGTTCCACTGACCGCTGCACCAGAGGCTCACGAGCAGAGAGCCGGTTCCGAGGATAACTCCACCAATCAGCCACAGCAGATTGCGCCCGCTATTTTTCCAATCGCGTACGAATGGACAGAGAATCCAAACCACGAGGCTAACGCCGTTCGCCGCGCCCAACGGCAGAACCTGTAGTTTGCTGAATGGGATCGCTCCGAGGACAACGCCGCACGCCAACAGCCGCCGGCGACGGGACATCGTGCCGTCAGGTTGAAAGGCGGTGACTCCCAGCCACGCCGCGAGCGCGCACAAAAAAAGCGGCGACAATTCGCTGCAGAACGGCACGAAATCCCAAAACCAGAGAAAGATCGTGAAGCACGCGAGTGGCATGATCAGCAGCCGGCCCTTTTGATCGCCGTGGATGTGACGCAGCGTCAGGTACCCGCAGACCACGGTGCCCCATTCCAGCAGGAGGCCGATTATCCGGCCGCTGGCGAAATCCACGGGAAACCCGACGAGGCGCGGTAAAGTGAGCGGCAGTACGACCAGCGGCCCGGAAGTGGTTGGATCGATCCACCACAATTGTCCGCGGGCGAGCATCGTGAGGGCGCCGGCGAGGAACTGGGCTTCGTCCGGATTGACCGGCTTGTAGTGAAAAATCGCAGGCCAGCGCCAGGCGAACATGGCGATGAGCAGGGTCGAGCAATACACCCACGGCCGGTTTAATCGGGCGAAGGCGTTTCCATTTGGATTCCAACCCTTGATCGCGGAAGCAAACCACAAGAAAAACGTACTAGCAGCCAGCAACCGGTAGGTCGTGACGCTGTAGCCGAGTTCCTGCAGAAATTCAGACATGGCGGCTGGCTCGCACGGACGGGTGGTTGGTCAGAACCATTTCTTCTTTTTCAGGTAGACCGCCATGATGGTGGTCGAGATCAGCGTCAGCAGGCACGCGTACAGATAGCCGTGCGGCGAGTGTAGCTCGGGCATGTGGTCGAAGTTCATCCCGTACCATCCGCCGACCAACATCGCCGGCAGCGTGATGGCAGTGAGGGCGGTGAGAAATTTGATGCCCTCGTTGGCTTCGAACGCCGCCTTGTTGAGATAGATATCGAACGCCATCATGAGGCGTTCGTGATAGCCGATGGCGGTTTCATCGAGGCGGTTGAGGTTATCGCGCAGATCGCGGAAGTATGGCAGCAGCGCCGCGCGGATGTATTTGCTGTCGCCGCGCGCCAACTTGTCGATCACGTCACGTTGCGGCCGCACGATTTGCCGCAGCTTGGTGAAATCTTTTCTGACGTTGAGGAGTTCGGAGACGAATTCCTTGGTGCTTTCCTTGCTGAGCACCGCTTCCTCGATTTCCTCCAACTCGTCGTGCAATTGGCCGATCGTGGGAAGGTAATTGTCCACTACGAAATCGAGCAATGAATGCGCGAGCCGGTCCGGTCCGCGCGGACCGGGTCCGACGTTTTTTGTCAGCCGTTCGATCAATGCGGAAACGGAACGCAGGGCGGTGCGATGAAAGGTAACCAAGTAATCCTTTCCCAGGAAGAGATCGAGTTCGGTGGTCACGAATTTATCTTCGCGCGTAAATTCGACCCCGTGGGTCACCATGAACAGGTAATCGTCGTAGTCCTCTATCTTGGGCAGACTGGTGGGCGTCATGCAGTCTTCGATGGCCAGTGGATGGAAATGAAAAAGATTTTCCAACACCGCTTTGATTTCGTCGTCGGTGGGATTTTCCAGGTCCACCCAAGTGATGAGACCCTTGTCCGCTTGAACGAGCCGGAGCGCCTCCCGTTCGAGGTCGCGGCCGACGATTTTGCCTTCGCTGAAAATGAAGGAGTGGATCATGGGCGGTGATTTTTCCGCTGGGCCGGATCCATGCAGAAGACTTGCCCACGAATTGCACGAAACCGGGCCGGCGCACAGCGATCCATTGTCCCATTCAGTCCGCCGTTTGGTGAGATAAAAACCGGATTGGGTTTGCCCGAAACTGCTTCTTTTCGTGTCATTCGTGGGCCACTCCCATTGCATTGTTCCGGTTTGGTGGCCGCGAGGCCGGCGGTTTGGAATGCGATCTATTTGGCTTCGGGACCGAGAACTTTGTTTTCCAGCTCCCTGATCGTGGCGATGAAGGCCTCCGGCGTGGGCGCGGCGAATAGCGCCTCGCGTTGCGCGGCTTCCTTGATCAGGCGGCAGAGCGATCCTACGAGCATCAGGTAGTCGCCGGGATTCGACTTGGGCGTGCCGAGCAAAAACATGAGGCGGACATTCTGGTTACTGTTTTCAAACAGTACTCCCGCGTCGCTGCGGCCGACGGCGATCACGATTTTTTTAACGTGTTCCGTGCGCGCGTGGGGCAGGGCGATTTCATTGCCGAGACAGGTGGTGTCCAGCCGTTCGCGCGCGAGCAATTCGTTGTAGAAACCCTGGAAATTGACGACGTCCGGATGGTTTTCCAACAACCGCGCCACTTCGTTGATCGCAGCCGTTCGCTTTGAGCTCTGCAAAGGGAGGAGGATCCGGTCTGGGGAAAGAAGTTGGGAAAGGCGGACGGCCATGCGCGGATCGGTAACGAAAAGAGATTCGCCACCCCGCCGGTTGGCAAGGCCGGAGTGGGGAATTTCGGATGACAAAAAAGGCGCGCTGGGAAAAGCGCGCCTCGAAAGGGAGACAAAACGGGAGTTCAGGAATTCTCCGGAGGAATTTCCATCGGCGGGGTGGAATTGGCTTCCAGTTCCTCGGCGGATTCCACGATGCGGGCGATGGCGAGCAGTTTGTCGCCCGCTTCGAGATTGACGAGGCGGACTCCCTTCGCGCCGCGGCCGGTTTCGCGGATTTCCTTCACTCGCGTCCGCACGCTCTGGCCCTTGGCCGTGAGCAGCATGACTTCATCGGTTTCGCGGACACTCAGGGCACCGGCGACGGCTACAGAACCGTCTTCCGGGAGATCGATCGCGATCACACCCGTGCCACCGCGGCGCGTCAGCCGATAATTGGCGAACGGTGTGCGCTTGCCGACACCGTCCTCGCGGGCGACGAGCAGCCGGGCCTCGGGATCGCAGACCTCGATGGCTTGGAGATAGTCACCTTTCTTTTTGAAACGCATGCCCGTGACCCCGGCGGTGAACCGGCCCATCGAACGCAGCCCTTCCTTTGGACCGGTGGCTTCGCCTTCCTCTTCGGCGGCCGCCATGGGTGGAACGGTTTCGCCAACCTCGATGACGTGTTCCGCGCTGGCGGCACCTTCGTAAAAACGCACCGCCTGACCTTGGTGGGAGACGAGCATGATTTCGTTGGAGCCATTGGTCAGCACGCAGCCGATGATGGCGTCGCCCTCCGCGACTTTGATGCCGCGTAGTCCGCCTTCGCGAGTGGCGGTTTCGTATTCGGCAAGGGCGGTTTTCTTGATGGTGCCCTCGCGGGTCGCCATGACGACGTACTGTTCCGACGAGAATTCCTTCACGCACAGCATGGAGGCGAGCTTCTCCTCGGCGGCGAGGCGGAGGAAACTGGAGACGGATTTCCCTTTCGAGGTGCGGGTGCCCTCGGGGATGTCGTAGATTTTCTTGGCAAAACACTGGCCCGTGCTCGTGAAGAATAGCACGTAGTCGTGAGTTGAGGCGGTGAAGAGGTTCTCCGCGAAATCCTCCTCGTAGGTTTCGGCACCGATGACGCCCTTGCCGCCGCGTTTTTGCGAACGGTAGTCGGTGACGGGAGTGCGCTTGATAAAGCCGAGATGGG
>JAYVMJ010000035.1:0-15443 GCA_043759025.1 Verrucomicrobiota bacterium
GAGGGTGCCACGAAAAAGGTAAACCTCCTCCGCCATCGCGGCCTTCCGGCCGTCGCTGGCAATCCGGGCCTTGAGCGGCCCAATCTCAGAATACCATGAATCAGAAACACAATGTTACCGTGCCCGGTCTCGGGCTCACCTTCTCCACCGGTTCGATCGCCCAGCTCGCCGGTGGCGCCGTCAACGTCAATGTTGGCGAAACCAACGTCCTCGTCACCGCCTGCGCCGCGCAAACCATGCGTCCCGGTCAGGATTTCTTCCCGCTCACCTGCGACTACCGCGACAAATACGCCGCAGCCGGCCGTTTTCCCGGCGGTTATTTCAAACGCGAAGGCCGGCCTTCCGAGCGCGAGATCCTGATCTCCCGCCTCTGTGATCGCCCCTGCCGCCCGCTCTTTCCCGAGGGTTTCCTCAATGAAGTGCAGATCATCGGAACCCTTATGTCGGCCGATTTGATCAACGACTCCGACATCGCCATGGTCAACGGCGCCAGCGCCGCGCTTGCCATCTCCGACATTCCATGGGCCGGCCCGATCGGATGTGTTCGCGTAGGTTTGATCGACGACCAGTTCGTCGCTAATCCGACCATCGAGCAGATGTACTCTTCCTCCCTCGACCTGATTTACGTCGGTAACGAGAAGGACATGTTGATGATCGAAGGTTCCGCCGACCAGATCCCCGAGGAGAAATTCGTCGAGGCACTCGCGTTCGGTCAGCAGGCGATCCAGCCAATCATCACCGCGATCAAGGAATTGGTCACGGTTGCCGGCAAGCCCAAGGCCACGTTCGCCCTCGTCGGCGCCACCGCCCAAGCCCGCGCCATCATTGAGCGCGTCGTTCCGGCTGATCGCGTTTCCGCCGCCATCTTCGGCTTCGAAAAGAATGTCCGTTCCGCGAACGTCAAGAAGCTCAAGGAAGAAGCCAAGGCCGCGCTCATCGCGGAACTCGGCGACGGCAAGTTTACGGATGTCGACCTGAACGTCGTTTTCGAAGACCTCCAATACAAAGCTTATCGCTCGACCGTGCTCGCCAAGGGCACGCGCTCCGACCATCGCGACGCCAAGTCGCTCCGTCCGCTCAGCTCACAGGTCGGCGTTCTTCCCCGCGTTCATGGTTCCGCCATGTTCCAGCGCGGTGACACGCAGAATATCGCCATCGTCACCCTTGGGCCAACCAAGGAAGCACAGGACATGGACGGCCTCACTGGTGGCGCCACCTCGAAGAGCTTCATTCTTCACTACAACTTCCCGCCGTTCTCGGTCGGTGAAGCCGGCCGTTTCATCGGACCCGGTCGCCGCGAAATCGGCCATGGCGCGCTTGCCGAACGTTCCCTCGTTCCGATTCTTCCGCCCGAGGATGTGTTCCCCTACTCCATCCGCGTGGTTTCCGAAATCATGGCTTCCAATGGCTCGACCTCGATGGCTTCCATCTGCGGCGGCTGCTTGGCGCTCATGGATGCGGGTGTTCCCATCATTGCACCCGTCGCTGGTATTTCCTGCGGTCTCATGACCGAAGCGAATGCCGATGGTTCGATCGCCAAGTGGACGACCATCACCGACATTCTCGGTGAGGAAGATCATTTCGGTGACATGGATTTCAAAGTCGCTGGCACCACGAAAGGCATCACCGGCTTCCAGCTCGATTTAAAGATCAACGGCCTGCCGTTTGAAATTGCCAAGACCGCGATCTTTCAGGCTCGCGATGCCCGCATCGAAATTCTGAAGTCGATGCTCGCTTCCCTGCCAGCACCGCGCAAGGACCTCTCCCAATACGCGCCGCGCATCCAGACGATCCAGATCGATCCGGAAAAAATCGGCCTGCTTATCGGACCTGGCGGCAAGACGATCCGTCGCATCGTCGAAACGACCGGTGCGCAGATTGACATCGCCGATGACGATTCGGGCAAGGTGTTCATCTACTCGAACAATGCCGACGCGATGAACCGCGCCGTGCAGGAAATCGACGCCCTCTGCGGTGGTGGTTCCCAGATCGAGATCGGCAAGATCTACACCGGCCGCGTCACCGGCGTGAAGGAATTCGGCGCGTTCGTGGAATGTATGCCGGGCAAGGAAGGCCTCGTCCATATCTCCGAGCTGGCTGACTTCCGCGTCCGCCGGACCGAAGACGTTTGCAAGGTTGGCGACTCCATCACGGTCAAATGCGTCGGCATCGACGAGCGTTCCGGCAAGGTTCGCCTTAGCCGCAAGGCCGCGATGCAGGAACTCGAAGCCCAAAAGCAAGCCGGTGCCCCGGCGGTTGCGCCTGCCGCCGCTGACACGCCCGCTCCGGTCCAATCCTAATCGCAGCGCGGTTTGCCAAAACCGCCCCCGATCAATCTTCCAGCCGCGACTTCGGTCGCGGCTTTTTTTATGCCCGGTCGCGTAAAAAAATCAGTTCGCTTTTCCTGATTCCGTTTCGGTCGGCGCCGAATTTGGCACCACCCCGAGAAACTTCAATTCGCCCAAGTTAACACTCGGCGTCCGTTGGTATTGCCGGATCAACCGACCGCTGTCCCGACCAAATTGGCGGGACGCATTGGCAATCATCGTCACCAGCTGCTCATCGAACCGGTTGCCCTGCGCCTGCACGCTGACCCGCGTCGACCACAAAAGCTTCGTCCCTTTATTTTGCACCACAGCTTTGAAATCGTAGGCTGAGATGATCACAAAATAGCGGCTGCTTTCGATGTCAGAGATGAGGTCTTCGTAATGGGCCCCTCCACCCGCGAACCGACTCATGTTGTTCGAAGAATTGATTTCATCCATATAGCCAAGGACGAGGGCGTTGTGTTCGTTGGCTTGGTCCCGAGCGCGATTCGCCATATTAATCATCAAAAGTTCGCTCTCAAGTTCACCCTGAGCGGATTGCGCCGCGGCGTTTTGCGGCGACTGAATACCGTCGGCTGTTCGTTGAACTGGGCCAGCGACTTTCGTCATCTGCACATTGTTCATCGCACTCGTCAATTGATCGACCCGGTTGCGATAAATCCCGTCACCGAATGGCACTGTCTCGCCCCATTGAACGACGAGAAGCAATTGGGCGGATTTGGCATCATTGGCCATGTGATATTCTTGTTTCCCGAGGTATTGCTCAACTACCCCGGCAATCGTTGCGAACGGAACCTTGTCAATCGATGCGTCCCGGCCGATCCCGGGAATGAATCCTCCATTGCTGATCGCATAATATTCAGGCTTGTAGGAACCATCCGCAAGTTTCTCCCGCGTGTAATTGTTGGCTACCTTCGCATAGACCGCAGTCACCAGGGAATCGCTGGCCGCGCTGACCATATTTTCGGAAAGAAAGGCAAGGCCGAGAGCTGCAATGGGTAAATATTTAATCTTCATGGCACGTAGAGGAGCGTCGCGGGTGAATGTATGGCCCTACAAAAGAGAAAGTCAGCGACAACCAAAGTCAAACAGTCGACTAAATAGCAACAGGAAGGCGGCCTTATCAAATCCTCGCGACCCGCCTGCTGGCTCGCGTCGGGCTCGGGTATGTCACAAATCAGCGCAGGCCCGTGCGGCTTTTTTCTTTCCGCGGGCACAAACGTATTCCACCGTAACGACTCGTGTCTTCTGTTGCCCACAAAGCCATCCGACCCATTGCCCTGTTTGAGGCCTTCAAAGGTGCCGTCGTGCTCATTGCCGGCTTTGGGCTGTTGAGCTTTTTAGGCCGGGACAACGAGGAATTTGCCGAGCAGATCATCCGACACCTGCAGTTAAATCCGGCCAAACACTATCCGCAAATTTTCATCACCGCGATGTCGCGGTTGAACGATGCTCATTTGCTCGCACTGGCCGGATTCGCGGCTTTGTACGCTTTGGTCCGGTTTGCGGAAGCATACGGTCTGTGGCACGAACGCCGCTGGGCAGAATGGCTCGCGGCACTCAGCGGTGGCATCTACATCCCGATCGAGATCTATGAATTATTGTACCGGGCCAATTGGTTGAAGGTCGCCGCGTTAATTATCAACCTCACCGTGGTCGCCTATATGGTCTGGTTGCTCACCGAAAACCGTAGACGCCGGGCCGCAGCCCTGAAGTCGTAGGGGAAAACTGCGCCGTTTTCCCGGTCCATCCCCTGCTCATTGTTAGCCTATCGGCTAGGGGAAAAGGTTCCCCCTTCCCATCACCGTAGCGCGGGTATTCCGTACCTGTTGTCGACCGATGAAACTTCTCGTCACCAACGATGATGGCATCAACTCCATCTTCCTTCACGAACTGATCTTCGCGCTAAAGGAAGCGGGCCATGAAACGTTCGTGGTGGCGCCCGCCAAGGAACAGAGCTGGACCGGCGCGTCAAAAACCCGCGGTCGGCCGGTCAAGTCCGCTGCGGTGGACCGAGGATTCAATTGCCCTACGTGGATCGTCGACGGCACGCCCTCCGATTGCGTCAATATCGCGATCGCCCATCTCCTGCCCACCAAGGTCGAGGGCGTGGTGAGCGGAATCAATGTCGGTTTCAATTGTTCGCTCGGTTTTATCCTCGCCAGCGGAACCGTCGCGGGCGCGTGGGAGGGAGCCCTTCACGGCCTGCCCGCCATGTCGTTATCGCAGGATGTCTCCGAAACTGTGTATGCCCATCTGAAGGAAAAAGGCGGTACGCCCGACGGTGAACTCCTCAATACCTTGAAAATTTCCGCCGGCCACGCCGCACGCATGGTGAGCCCGCTCTTTCCTAAGATGACGGCGAACAGCTTCACTGTGCACAACGTCAATTTTCCGTTTCCCTGCCTCTCGGACACCGCCGTCTGCCGCACGGTACCCGCCCACGTGCACGCGCCCGGTCTTTTCAGTCCCGCCGCGGACGACGGTTCGCACCGCCTGATTTGGGGCACCATCATCGATGTTTCCCCCGCCGAGCCGTTGACCGACATCACCTGCCTCGAGCAGGGCAACATCAGCCACACGGTTCTCGATTACCGCAGCCTCGGTCACGGTTGAAAGCGCTTCGGCTATCGCACCAGCGAAAAACCCGCGCGAATCGTCGAGGTCGGCTTGTTGTAATCGCGCAGACTCTCACCGTAACCGTTCCAATATTGGATGAGCACGTACGTCGCAAAATCGAATAGCTTGTCGAATTTCACCGGGAAAGTGAGGTCGGCCTGCAAACTGCCTTTATGCGCGCCCCGGCCAATTCGCCCGGTGACCGACAATGCCACACTGTCGTTTTTTCCAAGAATCGCCGTCAATTCGGTGTAACCACGATACTCCGCAATGTCAGGATTGTTGGATAGATCGCCGATATAGGCAAAAAATCGCGGCGCTAACACGAGATTCCAACCGTCGAGCCGGCCAAACGCCACCCCCGGGCGGAAGTAGGCGATGTTCAGACTGCGCGATTCCAGCCCGTCCTTCCCGTTCGATTCGTGGCGGACGCCCGCTTGAAACCCAAGAATCTGAAACCCGCCCGGTTTGCCCAGATCGAGAAAGGACTGCGACTCGTACATCAACTCCGGCATATAGCTCGTGTCGAAAAACGGGCTCGAATTGGCGGTGATGTCCCAGAGCGAGCGTTGGGTGAACCCAAGGTAGACCCCACGCAAGACCGGCACCTTGTCGCCGAGCCGGCCATTATCTCCGAGCAATCGGTATTTGAAACTGAACTGAAACTTGGCCCCGGGCGCGTCCATCCCGTAGATGAAATAGACCGGCTCATGCGCAAGAAAACGTCCGGCGAAGGAACGTTGGACCGCTGACACCGCCGGTTGATTTGGAAAAATATTACTGAGCGGCGCGGAGACCGTCGCCGGCTCATGCGCGGACTTTTCCGCCGCCTTCACTTCAATCGTTGCCCGCGCTGGTTGCGGCCGGTCGATCTCCAGCAATAACCGCCCGTGCGCGCCCGGTGGAACGGTAAACTCAAACGAACGATAGGAAAAGCCGCGCGCGGCAATCTGCGCCCCGCCACCCGCCTGTCCCCGCAATTCAATCGGCCAAGATTGGTGGTCACTGCTCAGACGGGCCGACAGGGTTAATGGCGTCTCGAAAAAAATCTCCACTGACGTCGGATTCAGAATAACCAGATCCACCCGCACCATGCCGCCCGCCGTCGCGGTATCCATCGGAGCCAGCAGGTTGACGACAACATTTTGGGCAAACGCGGCCACGGCGGTCGCACCGATAAGAATTATCGCCAGAAAAATCTTCATTGGGTTCGAACCTAGATCAAAGCGACTTTTCCGCACGCCGAATCGGCGAAAAGACCCCACCCTTTCATCGCCGCGGCAACCCCGCCACGGACTGCGTCACTTCCTTCCGGGAGCAAAAAATGCTCCGCTGATCGGAGATTTGATCAACGCCCGGACGTTGATCACGGGCTTTCCTCAATTCGCGGCAGGACACGATTGCGTTCGCGCCCAAAGCGGTTTGAGTCGCCCGCCTCCATGATTGAAGTCGCAAATCTCACGCGCGTATTCCGCACCTATAAAAAAAAGCCCGGTTTTTGGGGGGGAGTGAAAGGCTTGGTCCGACGTGAGTTCGAGGAAACGAGAGCTGCGGACAATATCAGCTTCAGCATCAATGAAGGTGAGTTCGTTGGCTTTCTCGGACCGAACGGCGCAGGCAAGACCACCACGCTGAAAATGCTCTCCGGTCTGATTTATCCGACCAGCGGTACTGCCCGGGTCTCCGGTTACGATCCGACCAAACGCGAGAACGCCTACCGCCGGCTATTCGCGTTGGTGCTCGGCCAAAAAAACCAGCTTTGGTGGGATTTGCCCGCCATCGAGTCGTTTCATCTGCTTCGCGCCATTTATGGACTGCCGGCCGACCAGTTTAAAACGACACTCGACGAACTCGTCAGCCTGCTCGCGGTCGAGCCCAAGCTCAATGTGATGGTGCGCGAACTCTCGCTCGGCGAGCGCATGAAGATGGAACTCATCGCCGCGCTGCTGCACCGGCCGCGCGTGCTTTTTCTCGACGAACCCACGATCGGGCTCGACGTTATTTCCCAAAAATCCGTGCGAGATTTTTTGCGCGATTACAATCGCCGCTATAAAACCACGATCCTGCTCACGAGCCACTACATGGCCGACATCTCGCAGCTCTGCGAGCGCGTTATCGTGATCGACCACGGAAAGAAAATCTACGACGGCAATCTCAGCCGCATCGCCGGTGCGGGCGCACAGCAACGCATCATCAAGTTCAAACCTCGCGAAGGCGCGTTTCCAGCGGACTGGAAACCCGTTTATGGCCTAGCCAAAACGTGTGATGACGGCGAAATCCTCCTGCACGTTCCCAGCGAGAAAGTCGTCAATGTTTGCCAACAAATCCTGGCTACTGGAGGGGTGGACGATCTAACCATCCAAGACGTGCCGCTGGAGGATATTATCAGCGAACTGTTCTCCCGCGGTGTCGCCGCGAGTTAAGCCGGAAGATTCGCCCTCACCGTTTGGGTGAGAGTGACGACGTTAAAAGGTTTTTCGAGGATCAGGACATCCGCATCGCTTGCCCCCGACGGCAGACCATAAGGCGCCCTTTGCACCGTGGTGAGGAAAGGACAGATTCCCGGCTGTTTTTCCCTGGCGTAGCGGACCAGCTCCGTGCCACTCACACCGTTTCGAAGTTCAAGCTCGGTCACGAAACCCTCAAAGGTTTCCGAAGCGAGAAGTTCGCGCGTCCGGGTCGACGAAGTACTTTTCACCACTTGAAATTCCTTCCCGAGAACCATCGCAAACGCATCAGCCACCGCCGCGCTGTCGTCGTGCACCAATAAAACCGGACGGAGCATTTCATCGTAGCTTCCAGAACAGCGCAGCGCGGCCTCGAGCAATGCTTCAGGCGTCCGTCCATCGCGGCCAAGTTCGGCATAACCCAGCCGCAAGCGCTCGGGATTCGCGAAAGCGCCCCTGAGCTGCCGCAATCTCGCGCGCAGCGAAAGCCCGCCAGCTCCGGGAAAAACCACGCCGATTCGACGCGCGTCGTAAGGACCCGCCACCTCGCCCGGGAGAAGCATCGCGCGCAAATCGGTCAATCGATGCAGTACGTTTTCCCCGTTCGGCGGTGCCTCAATGAAGGCCAGTCCCATCCGTTGGTTTTCCACCAGTCCACGATAGGTCTCGCGCTTGACGAGTTCGAGAAGTCGCGCCTGCTCGTTCGTCAAATCCTGCAGGATCACAATCCATGATTCGCTCGCATCGCCCGCCATGCGTCGTGCTTCGCCATAGACCAATTTTCCGCCGGCGCGCAGGTGAAAGCCACCGGGATTTTTCTGCAGATCCTCGAAAGGAACGCCAACGTCCGCCAACCAGCGACTCGCAAGATCGTTGGCCACGATCAAACGTTTGTTATCCCCGAAAGCCGCGATGCCCACCGGGGCCTGATTGAGTAAAAAGCAGAGCAACTCCCGCCGTTTAGCCGCGTCCTCAAGGTTGAGTGCCTGGCCAAGCGTGGCGGACAAAAAATCCGCCAGCCCGGCGATCAGGTGGAGATCTTCCGGTCCAAACTGCCGGCGAGCCGCCGGCGGCGCGACTTGCAACGTGCCGAACTGTCCGCCGTTTCCCGCCAACGGCAGGGTCAGCGTGCCCGGCGCAAAGTTCACCGGCGCATCCGCCATTGCCCGATCGAGGCGAATCGTGAGGCGTTCAAAATAGTCCGACTGATCAAGCGCCGCCTGCAGGCTTTTCACAAAACTGTCGAATTCACTGAAACAGGCGAACGCCTCCGCGAGCGCGCGCAAGGCGATGGGACCGGTCATCTTGACCAAGGAAGCGGAGGGCGGCATGATCAGTAGGCCGGCGGGAGATAAACCCGGAAAGTGGTGCCCTGCCCGACCACGCTGGAAACCTGAATCTCACCGTGGTGGTGTTGCACGATCCGTTTCACGATGGCCAGACCGAGACCCATGCCGTGCTTTCCGCGACGTTCACCCGTGGATTTCGTCGTCGTGAACGGATCGAAAATGTGCGGCAACAACGCAGGTTCGATGCCCGGCCCGTTATCGGAAAGGCTGACGCACAGCAGCGGATCCTGCGTCCCCTCCTGCACATCAAAACCGATCGCCAACCGGTTGCCGGTGCGCCCGTCCATAGCTTGGGCGGCGTTTTGCACGAGGTTGAGAAACACCTGTAACAACTGGCTGTAATTGGCCGTGACCCGTGGAGCCTCGGCGGCGGGAAGCACGAGTTCAACCTTGGCCCGCAGTAATTCGGGACGCGCGATTTCCGCGGCCGCATTCAACACTTCGGAAAGACTGACCGGGGTCATTTGCACGCGGTTGCTCTCCGCAAACGAAGCGACGTTTTCCACAATGCTCGCTATCCGGTTCACATCGCGCTGCACCACGGCGCTGAACTCCTGTTGAAAATCCAGTTCCGTCCCCCGTTCCTTGAGCAGGGCCGCGAAGGTCTGGATCGACACCAGCGGATTGCGCAATTCATGCGCGAGCCCCGCCGCGAGCGTCCCGAGGGAAATCAGTTTTTCCGTCTGGCTCGCGCGTCGTTCGAGCTGGCGGGCCCGGAGGTTCACGGCGATTTGCAGACAGGTCGATTCCAACAGCGCCAGTTCCGCTTCCGTGTAGCGTTCGCTTTCCTCCCGATGCCCAAGGACGAGCACTCCTGAAAGGAAATCGTCGCTGGCGATTGGGAAAAAGGCCTCAAAGGGCATCTTGCGCCTCAATTCATCCAGCTCGCTCAGAGCGTCAGGTGCCATTTCCCCTTCCGATCCGTCAAGGAGCACCGGATCCATGCGAAGCTGCAATACCCGCACCAACACCGAACCGACAGGTAAAGCCGGCTCAGCCTGCGGCCAGCCTTGAGCGGCGCGGAGTTGGTAGTCGGGTTCAAATTCTGTGCGGGCATAGACCGCCGCCGCCTCCAGGTTGAATGCACGGGCGATTTCGCGCACGATGTTTTCAAAGATTTCCTGTTCGCTGCCGAGCGTGACAATCCGTTGGCCGAGCGCCTTCAATTGCAGCTGTTGCGTGTTGCGGCGCCGTAAAAATGTTTGCGCCAGCAACCGGTTGACCGCCCGGCTCAGCCGGGGAACCGCCCAGATAAAAAACAACGCCACCACCACACACAGCATGAAATGCGTGAGCATACGTTCCGGGGTCAGTTCATAATCGAACAGCGGAGCGGTCAGGGTCAGACCGAAAACGTAGGCCACCGCGAGGGTCACGCTGAAGCCAATATAAACCGCGGCGTGGATGAAGTCGTAGGTCACCAGCGGCAATTGGTAGCGTGAAGCCGCGTGTGCCATGATCAGGAGGTAAAGGAAGATGAGTGGGTTGCCAATCGGCGGAACGGCGACGCCGTACCACAGCGGAAAATTCGTCGCGCCGCCACCAAAGCCGATGAGGGACGCGATGAAAATACTGCGGAGTTGCGTGGCCCGCCCACCGGTGGCAGTCCGGAGGTTCTTCAGCAAAAGCCACGTGGCATGCAACGTGACAACGCCAAAAAACACGAGATAGAGCCAGTACAGCCGACCGGCGACCGGCCAGTACTCGAAGGACCGGATGGTCTCAACCCGCGCCACCATGAGCGGAGTAAAATTCAACAACACGAATCCTCCGGAGATCACGTAGCCGATGCGCACCATCCACGCCCGATCCTCGCCGCACAATTTGGAAACAAATCGCAGGAAACTGACCGGAACGAAATACGCGAAAACCATCAGCAGCCGGCAAAAGAACAAAGCACGGGCGGCATCGGCGGAAATTTGCCAGAGGGAGTAACTCGCCGACCAGCACCCGATCATCATGGCGAAGACCCCGAAGCTGACATTGATGCTGTCCTTCCGCCCTCGGACCACCACCGCGAACGCCAGAATTCCCGCGGCCAGGAAATTCAAGAGGGAGGAGATGATCAGGTACCGGGTCACTTCTGCGCCTTGATCACAATCGCCTGCCCACCCAGCGAGTGAAACGTTTCCTTAACCGTAAACCCGGCGTCCGTCGCAAGAGCGGACAGTTCCGAGTCTGAAAAGAAAGCATAGTGGCCAATTTCCTCCTTGAGGCGAATCCGGCCGGCCGCGCGCAACAAATCGCGCGCCGACTCAACCTCTGTTTCGGTGACCTGTTGATCGATGAAATTGCGATAGATGACCGACATGTCGCAATGCGGCTTCATGCTCGAGAGCACGACCACCGCCCCCGGGCGGGCCACCCGCCAAAGTTCCGCCAGCAGCGCTTGGGGCCGATTCAGATAAGACAACAAGAGGCTGCAACAAACGACATCGAAGGTATGGTCGGCAAACGGCAATCGCGGGCTGCCGGTGGCGTCCGTCAGATCGTTGAAATCGAAACAAGCGAAACCCGCGCCCGGCGGACTCTTCGACAAAACATCGCTCCCGCCCCGTCCGAACACCCGTCCCTGGTGGGCCATCGCGTCCTGTAATCCGCGTTGAGTCAAATCCAGTCCAACGTAAAATGCGGGCAGGTTGCGCGCCGTGATCGCGCGGCGCTGCAGCCCGGCTTCGCGGACGACCCAAAGACCGAAAATACCATTGCCACATCCCGCGTCCAGCACCACCGCCCCCGGCCGGAACGCACACAGCTTGCCCAACAACTCGATGTAACTGCGATAGTCGTCAGATTTCTCCAACACACTGTATTTTTCAAGGTAACCAGACCAGAATTCCGTTTCGCTTTCCGCGGGCACCTCCGATCGACGCATCCGTTCACGCTCCTGGCGATTTTGTGCGACGAGCACCTTTTTATCGGGAATCTGCAGTGCGGCGTTGTCCCCGGCGGGGTAATCCCCGTCATGGCCACACGCCCACACGATCCGGCGATAGACATCTTCGGCGGCGCGAGGATTTTCACGCAGCTCATGCATGGCTCCGTCCACCGGAATCATCCGGCAAAGCGGCCGGTTCCCCATAACGCGGATGACATCGGACGACTTGATCCACGCATCGTTTGTCCCGAAAAAGTAGATCACGGGAATCTCTAATTTCCCTATGTCAACCATCGTTCCCTCAAGGTCGTGCAGGCCGGTTTCAACCGCCGATCCGAGAAAAATCTCCCCGTTGATGTCGAACCCAAGAATATCAGTCAGGCCCCAATGGTGCCCGGTCATGTAAGTACCGAAAATATCCTCCCGGTACACTTCCGCCAGGGTTGACCGCATATTAACGACACCGGCAACGCTGATCAGCTTGGATATCCGCGCATCACGGGCCGCCGCGCGAAACGCACAACGCGCGGACAGGCTGTTGGAAATCAGGACGACAGTTCTGACGCCGTATTCCCGCTCCAAGTAATCAAGGGAACCAATGATGTCACTAACTGCTCCCGGCAAACTGAAGTCCTGCATCCTACCCTCGCTCTCGCCAATATGATTGGATTGGTCGAATCGCAGGACATTCAGGCCATTCGCTGCGAGATAATACGCTAGCTGCAGGTTGTTCTTTTTGGTCTCACCATACTTGGGTGCAACGACCACCCAGGGGGTTCCCCGAAGTCTGTCTGTGTGATCCAAGCATGCGGCCAGCCGCAACCCAGCCCCGTTAGGATAGGTGACATATTCGGTGCGAATATGGCCGACCTGAACGTGAGAGGATTTGGCAATCATTGCGGGGTCAACAGTCTCTCGGGAGAGATAGTCGGATATTCACATGAAAATCAATGCACAAGTCGAACTTTGCGATTGATTAAACCACGTATGTCAAGTGTGTTAAGAATTACTCACAAAGTATTCCCAACCTGTTTACATGACGTTTAGGAAGTGATCCGGCTTCTCTTAATCACCAACGACTCTTCGCAGCCGTTAATCGCTGCGCTCTCTTCAGCCGCCGATTTTCAGGTAACGCTTCGCTCCAATCTCGAAACGGCGCGGCGTGCTCTGCTCGCCGGCGCGTTCGAGGCATGCGTGTTTCTTCCCGGGGACTTAAGCCGCGACACGTTAGGGGAGATTACCTCCACGCGCACACTGTTAAACCACCTGCCGTTGATTGCAGTATTACCTATTGGGACTGCAACCGATCAGCAGCAACGCGTGCTCATCGCCGGCGCGGACATTACACTATTTCATCCGTTAAACGTCGAGGCGCTGACTGCGATTCTCCAACGCCTGAGCGCAAGAAACACCGCGAATACAATGGCGACTCCCGTTGCCTCTGCGCCGCCCTATAATCCCAAGGCAGCGGCGATGTCGAACGCGCTGGAGGTCTTGCGGGACTTTTCCCAAGTTCTCGGCTACTCGCTCGATTACCGGCAACTCACGCAGCATTTCATCCTGCGCCTGCGCGAGGTGGTGGGGGTTTCGCGCATCGCGATATTTCTTGAGCCGGGCACCATCGACGCCGTTCCGACCGCCGCGCAAATCGACAATTCCCGTCTCAGTTGCGCCGCCGCCGTGGGCGTGCCGGCCGAACTCGTCGAGTGTTTCGCTCTCTCGCGAAACACCGGTCTCGGTCGCCAGCTCACGCAACATCCGCAGATTCTCCGCACGACGGGCAATGGGGCGGCCTCGATCGATCCCAAAATTCTGCGCGAAATGGAGGTTCTCAGCGGACAGGTCGCGATGCCGATCAACGACCGCGAACGCACTCTCGGCGTCGCCGTCCTCGGCGGACGGCTCATGGGCGGCGAGTTCACCGACGAGGAATTGTTGCTCGTGTATCATCTGCTTGAGGAACTCGGCCTCGCGGTCAAAAATAGCTGGCTGCACAACGAGCTCGTGGGAAGCCACCGCCTTTTCGCCAGCGTGCTCGATGGCATCACGATTGGAGCGCTCGTCACCGGACCAGACCTTGCCGTGCTCTACGCCAACCGCGCCATCGTCGGATTTCTGCGCGGGGAAAAGGAAAAGACCGTCGACTTTAACGATCTGCCTCACGCGATCGCGACGAAGCTGCACGAGGTCGTGGAGAAAGGGGCAACCGTCGAGCCGTTCTTTCACGAAACCTCTTCCTTGGCGGTATTTCGCGTGTCGGTGATTCCCTTGCGGCAGGCCGCCGGGAAACTGCCGCAAACCGCACTTCTGCTGCTCGAGGATTTCACCCGCCTCAGCGCGATCCAGCGCGCCGAAATCGAATCGTCGAATCTCAAACTCATCGGCGTCATCGCCCGCCGGTTTGCGCACGAGATCCGAAACTCGCTCGTACCGCTTACGACGCATCAGCAACTTTTCGATGCGGAAATCAACAACGCCGACTTCCGCGATTCGCTCAAAACCGCGCTCACTCGCGAAACGCAGCGCATCCAGCGCTTCACCGAACAAATGCTGCTGCTGGCGCGCTCGGACACGCCGCCGTCGGAACTGGCGCCGCTCGACGAATTGCTACGGCAGAGTTTCGCCAAGTCCCGCGAATTCGCCGGCGGCTCCGGCGTGATGGATCTTCGCTCCGATCTCTCGCCGGTTGTCCTACGTTGCAACCGCATCAGTCTCGCGCACGCCTTCCAGGAAATTTTCCTCAACGGTTTGCAATCGTCCCACGGCGATCCGCGTCTCGCCGTGTCCGTGAATGCCGCGGCGACTGCCGATGGCCGCGCCGAATTGATCATTCAAGTGCGCGACACCGGCGGCGGGTTCGCTCCCGAGGCGGCTGGCCGCGCAACCGAGCCTTTTTACACCACGCGCAACACCGGCGTCGGCCTTGGCCTGACCATTGCCCGCCGCGTCATCGAGGCGCATCACGGCCGTCTCGATATCCTCCCGCGACATGCCCCGGGAGATCCCGACATCGTCGTCCATCTTCCCATTCCCCGCTAACATGAGCACGCCTCCCTTTTCCTTTCGATCAACGTCCCGAATTATCGGCGCAACAAGTCTCGGCCTGCTGTCGCTCGCCGTCGTCAACTCGGCGGCGGCGTCCGGAACGCGCGTCGGATTCAAGGACGCTTTTGCCATGAGCCGCGGCAATGCCTTCGTCGCAACCGCGGACAACCCGAGCGCCGTTTACTACAATCCCGCCGGTCTCACTCAGAATCTTGGCCAGCGATTGCGTGCGACGGTTTACGATGTGTCGGTGCAATCGGACTACCACAATGCCACGAGCAGCGCGTCGATGGACGACAGTCATAAGGCGGTCCCGCAGATTTTTTATTCCTACAAACCTGACTTCGGCCGATGGGCAGTTGGACTCGGCGTCTACACCCCTTTCGGACTCTCCACGGAATGGGCGCCAGATTCCCCCCTGCGCACGTTTGCCCTGAAAAATAAACAAACCTATCTCACCTACAATCTTTCCGGCGCTTACTCGATTTCGCCGACTCTGTCTGTTGGCGCCGGACTCACCTACAATCGCGTGACCACCGAATTGAGCCGGGCGATTGGCGTTTTCGGGCCGACCGACCTTTTCCGCTTTAAAGGCGACGGTCACGCGGTGGGCTACAACCTCGGGGTCTTGTGGAAGCCAGCCGCCGAGCACAGCTTCGGCATCAGCTATCAAGCCCACACGTCAGTAAAGATGAGTGGCACGACCGACACCATTCCGCTCGTGTCCGGCGAGCCCAGCACCGCGACCTTTGAATTTCCCGACGTATTGATCATGGGC
>JAYVMJ010000036.1:0-11218 GCA_043759025.1 Verrucomicrobiota bacterium
GGCCGAATTTGCTCGCTGACCGGAGACGAGAATTTTTGCCAACGGCTTCGTGAAATGGGATTTGGAGAAGCGGCGTTGGTCACCAAAATCTCCGGTACCACCACCAGTCTTTGCCAGATCAACGGCACACGCATCGCCTTGAGTCATGGCGCAGCGATGAACGTGCTGATCGAAATTATTCCTGGTAAGCCGGTGGCGGAACGGATGCCTGTGCCAAGAACCGACGCCGCTGACCACCGCGTGCGGTAAAGCCGCTTCATGCCCGCCTCGCTCAAACTTTCGTCGCTCGCGCTGGGTACTTCCGCTCGAGTAAAAGATTTTCCCCGAACCGGAAACGCCTTCATCCGCCTACGAGAAATGGGCCTCTTGCCCGGTACGATGGTCACTTTTATTCGGGCGGCCCCGCTCGGTGATCCCCTCGAATTCAAGCTTCGCGGCTACCACCTGACCCTGCGACGCGAAGAAGCTGAGCAAATCACCATCGAGGCCTGAGTCATGTCGCAACTTCCCCCGCACATCACGGTCACCGGGAAAAAGCGTCCGGCATCGTCCGAGCGGACGCCGGTCTACGCCTTGGTTGGAAATCCCAACTGCGGCAAGAGCACCCTGTTTAACGCGCTCACCGGCCTGAAGCAGAAGGTGGGAAATTATCCCGGCGTCACGGTTGAAAAGAAAATCGGAGAAACTTATTCGCAGCACGGCAAGCCGATTAAGATCATCGATCTGCCCGGTACGTATTCGCTCGCGGCGCGCTCGCCCGACGAAGCGGTGACGCGCGACGTGTTGCTCGGTCGCCGTGCTGATACGCCTCAACCTGATCGCATCCTTTGCATCGTCGACGCGACAAATCTCGAACGGAATCTTTATCTGGTTCACCAGATTCTCGATCTCGGACGCCCCGTTATTCTCGTCGTGAACATGATGGATTTGGCGAAAGCCTCCGGCTTGGAAGTTCGCATCGGCCGGCTTGAACAGGAGTTGGGTATTCCGGTGATCGCGTGCGAAGCGGTTAACAGCAAAGGCCTCGTCGATTTGAAACTCGCGATGAGCCGCGTGGATTTGCCGCTGGCGCGCCATAGCTGGGACGTGCCCGTTGCGGTTGCTAGCGCCGTGGCGGAACTGCAGGCGTCGCTGACCGACAATGACGGACGCTCGCCCCTCGTGGCGCGCGCCGAGGCGCTGCTGCTGTTAACCGATTTCAACACCGTACGCGTCGCCGGCTCCACGCCGTTGAGCGTGAAGACCGCGGAAATTCTTGCGCACTGGCACCGGCACTGGGAAGGCGAGGGGACCGATTGGGCCGGCAGCCTCGTTGCCAGCCGCTACGACGCCATCGCCGGATTGTGTTCGGGTATTGTCCAGCAGGCTGGAATAACGGGACCATCCGCCTCTGATAAAATCGACGCGGTCGTCATTCACCCGTTTTGGGGGTGGTTGGTGCTCGGTGGCGTGATGACGCTGCTCTTCCTCTCGATATTCACCTTCGCCGAAATTCCAATGAACTGGATCGACGCCCACATCGCATCGCTCGCGACTTGGGTAAAAGGCGTGATGGCTCCCGGGGATTTGCGTGATCTCCTCACGGACGGCGTCATTTCCGGCGTGGGCGGCGTGCTCGTTTTCCTGCCGCAGATTTTGATTCTGTTTTTCTTTATCGGGCTTTTGGAAAACACCGGCTACATGGCGCGCGCCGCGTTTATCATGGATCGTTTGATGAGTCGCGTCGGCTTGAACGGGAAATCCTTCATCCCACTGCTCAGTTCGTATGCATGCGCGATTCCCGGCATCATGGCGACCCGCACGATTGAAGATCCGAAGGACCGGCTCGTGACGATTCTCGTCGCGCCGCTGATGAGCTGCTCGGCGCGATTGCCCGTTTACCTCCTGATGATCGCCGCACTGTTGCCGGGCGATGCTGTTCCCGTTCTCACCAAAGTCGGAATCATGCTTTTGATGTACGTGATCGGGACCGTCGGGGCTTTTGCTTTCGCGTGGCTCTTCAAGCGCACCTTGCTCAAGGGCGCGCCACCAATGATGATCATGGAACTACCGCCTTATCGCCTCCCGCGTTTGCGCGACGTGTTGTTCGAGATGACGGAACGGGCGGGGCTGTTTTTGAAGCGAGCGGGGACCATCATTCTCGGCATCAGTATTGTGCTGTGGTTTTTGACGGCCTATCCGAAACACCCGGCGCTGGACGCAACCGCTACGCAGCAGATTGCCCACAGTTTCGCGGGACGCGCCGGGCACTTGATCGAGCCATTGATCAAACCGTTGGGTTTCGACTGGCGGGTCGGCATCGGTCTCATCACCTCGTTCGCTGCGCGGGAAGTGTTCGTCAGTTCGATGGGCGTAATCTTCGGCGTCGAGGGCAACGGCGACCAAACCGTTCCGCTCCGCGATGCCTTGCGGCACGCCACCTGGCCCAGTGGGGCCGCGCTGTTTACGCCGCTCGTTTGCCTAACGCTGATGGTGTATTATGTTTTCGCCATGCAATGCATCAGCACCGTCGCCGTTGTAAAGCGTGAGACCAACGGCTGGAAATGGCCGATGTTCCAGATCGCCTACATGACTGGCACTGCCTGGCTCGTGTGCTTTGTGATCTACCAAACTGGCCGGGCGTTGGGTTACTGACCATGTCCTCGACTTTCCAGACCATCATCGCCCTCGCACTCGTGGCCCTCGCCGCGGGGTGGCTGCTTTATTCCGCTTTTAGAAAAAAATCATCCTCTGGTTGCGGGAGTGGAGGTTGTTCCGCCGTGAGCCCGGAAGTAAAAAAATTGCGGGCAAAATTGAAGCACTGATCCTCAAACGATCGCCGGCTTCGCTTGAAGTTTTCCAATTGGCAGCACCACGAGCGCCGCGATCACGCACAGCGCCCCGGCACTGAAAAACGCCAGCGTATAACTTCCCGAGATCGTCCGCAATGCCCCTGCCGCGTACGTGGCAAACGCCGCGCCGAGCTGGTGCATCGCAACCACCCAGCCGAAAACAATGCTGGCTTTCTCCCGTCCGAAGACTTCTGCCGTCAACCGGACGGTCGGCGGTACTGTGGCGATCCAATCGAGTCCGTAAAAAGCCGCGAATAAACCCAGTCCGGCCGCGGGTCCCAGTAGCGCGAGCGGCAGAAATAGGAGCGAAATCCCGCGCAAGCCGTAGTACGTGAAAAGCAGGTAGCGACAATTGTAGCGATCGCTCAGCCAGCCCGACGCGGTGGTTCCAACGAGATCGAACAATCCCATCATTGCGAGCAGGCTCGCCGCCCGCACTTCGGGAATGCCGCAATCGTACGCGGCGGCCACCAAATGCGTGCCGATGAGTCCATTGGTGCTGGCGCCGCAAACGAAAAACGATCCGGCCAGCAGCCAGAAATCGCGAACGCGTACGGCTTCGAACAAAACGGTTACGGCACGCTTCGCGGGATTGCCGACTTCGGGTGCTGAAATCTCCACCGGTCCAGTTTGGCCATACGGACGTTCGCCGGAATCGCGTGGATCGTCACGCATCAACCACCAAATCACCGGAATTACTGCAAGGCTCGCGGCGGCGACAACCAGTGGTGCCCCGCGCCAACCGTGCCCGGTCACGACCACCGCGAGCGCCGGCAAAAAGACCAACTGCCCCGTGGCCGTACTGGCCGTGAGCAGGCCCATGACGAGCCCGCGCCGTTGCGTAAACCAGCGCGTCGCCACCGCTGCACCCAGAACGGTTGCGGCCAGCCCAGAGCCGACGCCGACCACGATTCCCCACCACAACACGAATTGCCAATACTGCGTGGCAAAAGTGGAAGCGCCGTAGCCGAAACTTAACAGCGCCATCCCGGTGATCATCATTCGCCGAAGCCCGAAACGCTGGTACAGGGCCGCCGCGAAAGGTCCGATTAAACCATAGAGAAGGATGTTGATCGAAACGATCGACGAAACCGTGGCGCGGCTCCACTGAAACTCGTTGCCCAGCGGTTGTAGGATCACGCCCGGCGTGGCGCGTGCACCGGCGGCCGCCAGCAACGTGACAAACGTCACGCCAGCGACTATCCACGCGTAGTGGAGGCGCGTGGGGCGTGATTTTTTAGTGCTCATCGGGTTCGGTCGAAAGTGCCCGTCGCGTCAACCGTCGCAAGTCGTGGGTGACTGTATGCGCTGTTTTATCGAGCACTGTCAGATTGCCGCTGCCTGACCGGATTCACCATTTGCTCTGCAGCCACCCCCAAGCTTGGTGAAACGCTTCGTTCGCCACGCTCCCGAGTAGAAAAAAGTAAAGCGCCCCGACGACGAAGGCGATGTAGCCCAAAATGATGAACAGTCCGTCGCGTTCCAGCAGCCCGCTCGCGATCAAGAAAATTGCCCACGCCGGGAGCAGATTCGAGAGAGGAATGGGCAGCGGCAGCAACAGGATCGCCGCCGCCGTCAGGATTACGATGGCATGCAGTTGATTGATCACCGCGTTGCCCGTGATCACCGGCCAGCGGGGCCGCAGCACCGATTCCATATAGCGCAGCAACTTGGCGGTGAACGTCAGTACTTTCCCGAAAAATCCCGCCGGTAACTTCGCGCGCTGGATTCGCATCGGGAGCCACGGTCTTTGTCCGAGCGACAGTCGAAGCGCAATCAACACGATTGCCAAGCCCAGGGGTGTGGACAAACCCGGCAGCGGAATCGGTTGGATGAAGGGGAGTGCGAGCAAAATAATCAGCAGTAAATACGCGCGATTGCGCAGCACGAAAATCACTTCGCGCAACGGCACCGCGCGATCGCCGGCGCGGGCGTGAAGCTCCGCCAGCTCGACCGAAAGTTTGCGCGCAGGCAGCAGCGAACGGGCTCGCGCGATGGTCATGTCCCGCGCTGGTTGCCGTAAAGTTCGATATGCAACCGCGGCGCGTACCGGTATCCGCGCGCCTTGCAAATCTCGCTCAGCCATCCCGCCCGCGACCGCAACGCCTCGACAGTGATTCCCTCGGGCATGAGCAACACTTTGCTGGGTGGAATGGCGCAGGCGGTTTCCTGCAACATCGTTTCCATCTCATCCACGTCGCTCTCGCGGCCCACCACAAATTTCAACTGATAGTTGGCGACAGCGATCCAACTCGCCACGACCGCAGGTTGCCAGCGCAACGCCTCGTGCTTCTTTCGCCATGTATCGTCGAGGCGCGCGTCGGGCGCGGAATGCGCCAGTTTTGGGCTGAGTGAAGCGAGATCGCACGCGATGCCGCGGGGCGGAATCGTCGCGGCCGTCTCGATCGTAATGTGATAACCGCGCTCCTGGAGTTGAAAGGCCAGCTCGTGAATTTCCGGCGCGATCATCGGTTCGCCGCCCGTCAGCACGACGTGCCGCGCGGGATGTACCGCCACGGCCGCGATAATTTCATCCGGCGTCATTTGTTTACCCTCGGGCGACCACGACGCGTAGGGCGTGTCGCACCAGTTGCAACGCAGGTTGCAACCGCTCGTGCGCACAAAAACCGACGGCACTCCCGTCAGTTCGCCTTCGCCTTGGAGCGAATAAAATATCTCGGAAATCAGCATTGAGATGCGCGATTGTTCGTGACGTTTTGCAAACAGGTCGGGCGGTTTGTCCCTAAACCGCCGCGCTGGGCGTTCGTGAATTTGAAGCGCTTCGCATACGCTGACGGCGCGTTAAGGATAACGCGCCCCACCTCGTCGCCTAGCGGTTGGATTCTCTCATGGCCTTGTGGGTTATTCGTGCTCATCCGCTAAATCGGTGGTTAAATTTGATTTGGTTTTGCCGGCAGCGGCGGGGTGGATTCGTAAATTGTGGGGTCAGCCAACCCCGCGAGCGCAAACGCCTCGCGTCGCTCAACACACGTCCCGCAGACGCCGCAGTGAATCACGCCGCCTTTGTAGCACGACCACGTGCGCGAATAATCCACGCCGAGTCCGGCGCCTTCCCGGGCGATCCCCGCCTTGTCCATCCTGATAAACGGTCGCAGCAATTGCACCTGCGCGTACGTCCCGAGGCGCATGGCGTCCCCCATCGCGCGCATGAAATCCTCCCGGCAATCCGGGTAAATCTCGTGGTCGCCGCCATGCGCCGCGATAACCAGCCCTTCCGCGCCAGCGCTTTCTGCAAAACCGCACGCAGCGGCGAGCATGATGCCGTTTCTAAACGGCACCACGGTCCGTTTCATGTTCTCGTCGGCGTAGTGTCCCTCGGGAATCGTCCCGCCCGATTTCAGCAGGTCGGACGCAAACAGCTGACCGATGAAATCCAACGAAATGGTTTGCTGCGGCGCCCCGATTTTTTGCGCGTGTTCAACCGCGAAGGGAAGCTCCCGGTGGTTGTGCCTGGCTCCATAATCGAAACTGAGCACCGCGGTCACAGCGTGGTGTTTCCGCGCCCAATGGAGCGCGGTCACGGAATCCATGCCACCGGAGCAAAGCACGACGACTTTCATGCGGGTTTATTGGCCATAAAAGAGACAAAAGACACCAGAAATCTCCAGTCGCTTCCTCGTCCGGCTCTGTTTGTTTCCGGGCCATGGCAGCTCCGTTGATCATCGCCCATCGCGGCGCCTCCGCCGAGGCCCCGGAAAATACCCTCGCGGCATTCCGCCGGGCGGTGGCTTTGAATGCCGACGCCATCGAACTCGACGTCCACCTCACTCGCGACGCGGTGCCGGTGGTTTTTCACGACGACATCCTTCGTCGATTGACCGGAGCACGCGGACGGTTGTCCGAAAAAACGTGGCTGGAATTGAAACCATTGCGGGTGCTCAAAAGCGACGAAGGCATTCCGCGCTTGGCGGACGTACTGGCATTTACGCGCCGCCGCATCGTCGTGCAGATCGAACTCAAGCGCGGGACGACGGTCGCGCCCGTGATTGCAGCGATCAAAAAGGCGCGGGCGGCGAGTTGGGTAATTCTAGCCTCGTTTGAATCGAGCATCGTCGCTGAGGCCGCCAAACTCGCGCCAACGATTCCGCGCATGCTCATTTCGGAGGGCCGGCGTTCGTTGGCGGCAATGGTCCGTCAACTTCAGGCCTGCGAAGCCCATGGTCTCAGCGTCCATCATCGCGCCATCCGTACGGCGGCGGACGCCGCCTTTTTTCAAACGCGGGGCTTTTCCGTGTGGTGCTGGACGGTTAACAATCCACGCACGGCCACGCGGCTGATTAATTGCGGAATCGATGGGCTGCTCGGCGATAATCCCGCCTTGCTGAAGCGCCTGATTTAGCTTTTTTTCCGGTTTCCCATCGGTCCGTAGGCGGACCTTTCACATGATTCTCTTTCACGACCCTTCCTGTGTTGAATACGGCTCGCCCCTGCGACCGGAACAACCGGCCCGCATTACCGGAAGCGTGGCGCATTTGAAACCGGCGCATCCGGACTGGGCTTGGCGAAAAGCCGGCATGGCCACCGAAGCGTCGCTGCTCACCGCTCACACCCCGGCCTTGCTCAAGCGTTTGCAACATGCGCCGGATATCGACGATGACACGCCGTGGTTTCCTGAAATCTACGCTCACGCCCGCCGCTCCGTGGGTGCCGCGCTCGCGGCCGCCGACGCCGCCCGCGCGGGCGAACAGGCCTTCTCGGTGATGCGTCCGCCGGGCCATCATTGCACACGCACGCAGGCCATGGGGTTTTGTTACTTGAACCAGATCGCGATCGCCGCGCTTCACGTGCTCCAACATGGACTTCGCGTCGCGGTCTGGGATTTCGATGCGCATCACGGCAATGGCACGGAGGACATCCTTGCAGGCCGGCCAAACGTATTATTTGTGTCCGTTCACCAATCCCCCGGCTATCCCGGCACGGGAACCCGCTCCACCGCCAATTGCAAAAATTTCCCCGTAGCCCCGCATGCACCTCGATCCACCCACCGGGAGACGCTGGCGAAATCATGGGAGACCGTGATCGAGTTTAAACCCGATCTCGTCCTCGTCTCCGCCGGCTTCGACGCTTACGCGGGCGATCCGATCACCCAAATGACCCTCGAACGCGACGACTTCGCCGAACTGGGCCGCTGGATCCGTGAAAGTTCGCTGCCCGCCGCGGCGATGCTCGAAGGTGGCTACGGTTCCGATCTGCCACTGTTGATTGACGACTTCCTTTCCGCATGGGAGAAAACAACCCCGCTATCCGCTTGAATACGTCACCTAACCATCAATTCATCGACCGATCCGAGCAGTTGGCTCCCTTGTATGCAGCGATTGATCGCTGCACGGAGATCGCGCTCGATACCGAAGCCGACAATCTTTTCCGTTACCGCACGCGGATTTGCCTGCTGCAAATCCATGCCGCGGGTGAAATTTACCTCGTCGATCTGCTCGCCGACCTGCCGCTCGATCCGTTGTGGCAACGTCTCGCGGCCAAACCGCTGATCATGCACGGGAGCGATTACGACTTGCGCCTGCTGTGGGAATTCTGCCGCTTCCAGCCGATGGAATTATTCGACACGATGTTTGCGGCGCAACTGCTCAACATTCCGCGCTTCGGTCTCGCCGCGTTGCTGCTGCAGTATTTTGGCGTCGAACTCGACAAGGATAACCAGAAAGCCAATTGGTCGCAACGGCCTCTCGATCGCGACATGCTCGATTATGCCGCGATGGATGTCTTTCACCTCTTCGGGTTGCGCGACCGCCTTCGCGATGAATTGGCCAAACTCGGACGCTTGGAGTGGTTCGAACAAAAATGCCGCTGGCAGATCGAAGTCGGCCGCGATGGTTTTTCCGCTCCGGACGAAAACGCCTGGCGGATCAGCGGTTCGGAAAAACTGCGCGGACGCGGCCTGCCGGTGTTACACGCGATCTGGCTGTGGCGCGAAAGCTGGGCGGAAAAAATCAACACACCGCCCTTCAAGGTCGTTGGCAACGAAATGCTCGGGCGCATCGCCCGCGCGGCCGACGAAGAACGGCCGATTGACGAGGTCCTCTACGTCAATCTCGGGCGCCGGCACGACCGGCTTTACCCGAGCCTCGCCGAGGCGGTCCGCCAAGGTTTCGAAACCGATCCTCATTCCCTCCCACGCCGGGAACGTCGCCGGGATTTCGCGCCCATGACGCCTGATGAGCTGGCCCGACAGGACCGGCTCAAAGCAGATCGCGACCGACTCGCGCAAAGTTTGAATCTCGAGGCTACGCTGATCGCGACGCGCGCGCAGTTGGTGCAAATCGCGCGTGATCCGTCCAGCATCGAAAAAGTGCTGCTCCCGTGGCAGGCGAACATCCTGAAAGCCGAGCCAGCGTGGAAAAGCTAGACGAATTCTCGCACGAAGAGTGAATGCGTCGGGCATATTGAAAACTGGAGACGCAGCGACCCCGCTGCGTTTTTGACCGGGAAAATTTCAGTGTCCGATTCCGCCAACATCGCCCGTCATCTGCCCTTGATGGCCGCCCGTCAACCGGAACGGGCCGCAATCAAAATTCCCCGCGGCCGGACTGCCGACGACAAAATCGACTACCTCTCGCTTACGTTTGCGGAACTGGACAGCGAAGTCGATGCGTGGGCGACCAAACTCAAAGCAAAAGGCGTTGAGCGCGGTGATCGGGTGCTCGTCATGGTGCGGCAGGGATTACCGCTCATCGCGGCGGCGTTCGCCCTTTTTAAAGTCGGCGCAGTTCCGGTGATCATCGATCCGGGCATGGGACGAAAAAACTTCTTGGCGTGTATCGCTCGTTCTAACCCCCGGGTCTTGCTCGGCATTCCACTCGCGCAGGTCATGAGCCGGTTATTTCGATCCGCCTTTGCTTCCGTTGAGGTTCGGGTTTGGGCGAGCAGCTCGGCTACCGCCCGGGTTGGCGGTAAATCCGGCCAGCCAAATTTGAAATGCGAAATCGTCGCCAGCGGAGCCAACGACCTTGCGGCGATTCTCTTTACCTCGGGATCAACGGGCGCGCCCAAGGGCGTTTGTTACGAGCACGGAATGTTTGAATCGCAGGTGCGGCTGGTTCGTGAAACCTATGGTATTTCGCCGGATGAAGTGGACCTGCCGATGCTGCCGATTTTCGCGCTTTTTAGTCCTGCGCTCGGAATGACGACGATCGTTCCCGAACTCGACCCGAGCCGACCGGCTGCAGTCGATCCGGAAAAGATTGTTCGCGCGATCCAGCAGGAACAGGTCACTACCTCCTTCGGTTCGCCGACTCTGTGGCGAAAGATTTTCGATTACTGTCTCAAAAATAAAATCACCCTTCCGGGCATGCGGCGCGTGCTGTGCGCCGGCGCGGCGGTTCCGGCTTCGCTTTGGGCCGATGCACCACGCGTTCTGCCCAACGGAAAATTACACAGTCCTTACGGCGCGACCGAGGTGTTGCCGGTCGCGACCACGTCGTCGGCAGACATTGAGCTTCGTCCCGAACTGGGGGCATTGATTGGTCGTTCGTTGGTGGAAAATCGGGTGAAGATCATCGCCCTGCACGAAGGGCCGTTGGCGCGGTTGGCCGATACTCACGAACTTCCGGTTGGCTTTGTCGGTGAGATTATTGTCATCGGGCCCACCGTCACGAAAGCATACGATCAACTGCCGGCCGCGACCGCTGCGGCGAAGATTCGCGCTGATGACGGGGCGATCTGGCATCGCATGGGCGACGCGGGGCGGATCGACCGCGAGGGACGGTTGTGGTTCAGCGGACGAATCGCCGAGCGCGTGGAAACATCGACCGGTCCGCTTTACACTGAACCGGTTGAACAGGTATTTCGCGGGCATCCCAACGTTGCGCGATGCGCCTTGATCGGTCTCGGCCAGCGAGGTAGCCAGGAGCCGGCGGTCGTTGTTCAGACAGCGCTTGGGACTTCAACGGACCACGCTGCTTTGGCGGCCACCTTGCGCGAGCTGGGTAAGCAACACCCGCACACGTCGGGGATTCGGAAATTCTTTTTCCATCCGAGTTTCCCGGTCGATGTTCGCCACAACGCCAAAATTCACCGGCTCACCCTGACGCAATGGGCCGCGACCGCGACGGCCTACGAACCGGAACCTGCGCTATGAGCGACACGGTTTTCATTACCGGTGCCAGCGGTTTTATCGGAGGAAAAATTGCGGAGCGATTGCTCAGAGAGGGGCGGAAAGTTCGGGTGCTGGCGCGTCGTCCGCTGCCCGAATTGGCCAAGCTCGGCGCTGAAGTGATCCCGGGCGATCTGGCGGACGCCGCAGCCTTGCGCCGGGGTTGTGAAGACGCGGGCACCGTTTTTCACGTCGCCGCGCGTGTCGGTGTCTGGGGTCCGGCGGCGGATTTCTTAAAGGTAAACGTCGAAGGCACCCG
>JAYVMJ010000037.1:0-4342 GCA_043759025.1 Verrucomicrobiota bacterium
GGTCGCGACGGCGTGTTTGGGAAACAGGTCCGAGATGCTCGTATAAAGATTCGACGACCATCCTTGATGCGCGGCCATGGCCAAGCCGACCAGAAATACTCCGGTCCAGAGACTTGAAATCTGCGTGGTCGCCATCACCGGCAACACGCCCAACACGCATATCAGCATCGCCGTTTTCCGCGCGGCGTTGAGCGACCAGCCGCGTTTGAGGAGCGATGAGGAAAACCAGCCGCCTCCGACGCTCCCCCCATCGGCCATGAGATAGATGGCCAGAAAAGGCGGCCCAAATTGGAGAATGTTGAGATTGAAATGCTGGGTGAAAAACAGCGGCAGGAGATAGATATTCCACCGCCAGATCATGTCGGTGAAGAATTTTCCAAGAATGAAAGACCACGCCTGCCGGGTCGCGAGAATGCGTCCGATCGGCATGAGTTGCGTGATGGCGTCGGGTGGATCGCTCTGAATATAGTGAAGTTCGGAAGGCGAAACGCGCGGATGGTTTTGCGGCGGGCGATAGAGACCCAGCCAGAAAAACACCCACAACAGGCCCGCGCCTCCCGTCGCGATGAAAGCCCATTGCCAGCCGTAGGTCACGAGGAGCCACGGGATGACGATCGGGACGATCATGGTGCCGACATTGCTGCCCGAATTGAAAATGCCGGCGACGAGTGCGCGCTCTTTTCGAGGAAACCATTCGGCGGTCGCTTTCGCGGCACCCGGGAAAGCACCTGATTCCGCGAAGCCGAGGAGAAATCGCGCGACCTTGAAACCAGCCACCGTCGCGACGCCGGCGTGCAGCATTGAGGCCAGACACCAGCCCACCAGCGAAAGGGCCAAGCCAATCCTCGTGCCGATCCGATCGAGAAAACGGCCGACGAAGGCGAGGCCGACGGCATAGGATATTTCAAACCACAGCGCGATTTCCGGGATGTCTGAGTTTTGCCAGTGGAGGATTTTCTGGAGCTCGGGCGCAAGGAATCCGAAGACCGCACGATCGATGTAGTTGATCGTGATCGCTGCAAAGATCAGCCCGCAAATCACCCACCTGAAACGCGAGCGTGGCGAATCAGCGGGTGATGGGGTGGTAGACGCGGCTTCGGAATGTGGAGTCAAGGAAATGGCGGGGAAGACAGTTTCTTAGTCGGGACAATGCCGTTAAACAAGGATTCCCTACTGCATTGTCCGTACTGAAAGGTGGAGCCCGACCTCTGGGCGGGCTGAGGAGTGTTCGCAGGGAAAACCTGCCCGGAGGTCAGGTTCCACCTCGTGCCTACTGCATCGAGAGGTTAAGATTTGGCGGGGAGCGCGCGGGTGTCGTTCACCGAGATGCCGCCATCGACGAGGAGGATTTGTCCAGTGACATACGCACTGGCGTCGCTGGAAAGAAAAAGAAGTGAGCCCGTGAGATCTTCCACTGCGCCCGGCCGCCGCAGCGGAATTTTATCACTGAGATAACGCACCCACTCTGCGTCTTCATACATCACGGCGTTTTGCGAAGTCTTGAACCAGCCCGGGGCGAGACAATTGACGGTGACACCTTTCGGTCCCCAATCGGCAGCGAGACTCATCGTGAGTTGCTTGATGCCGCCGCGACTCGCGCCATACGGTCCGAGTCCGGCGTAACCGGCGATGGACGTCACCGACCCGATGTTAATGATGCGACCGCGTCCGGCGGCGATCATGCGACGGGCGACGGCTTGGGCCACGAAGAACGGGCCGCGGAGATTGGTGTCGAGAATGGTGTTCCAATCCTCCCACGCGACATCGAGAGCGGGTTTGCGGATATTGCAGCCGGCGTTGTTGATCAGAATGTCGATTTGGCCGAAGTGGGCATGGACCGAAGCGACGGCGGATTGAATACTCGCGTGCGTCCGCACGTCGAGGGCGACGGGCAGGACGCGACGACCGGTCGCCAAGATTTCACGAACGGTGTCGTCGAGCGAAGCGAGCGTGCGGCTTGTGATCGCGACGTCCGCGCCCGCCCGCGCGAGGGCCAGCGCGAAATGGCGGCCGAGACCACGACTCGCGCCGGTGACGAGCGCGATTTTTCCAGACAGATCAAAGAGGTTCATGGAACGGGAAGGGTGCTACGGCTGGAGAATGACCTTCATGTATTTCGAGCCATCCTTGGCGCTGAGTTGCTGAAACCAACGGGCGCCGTCGCCGAGCGGAGCGATGGCGCTGATCATGGGTTCGACCCGGATGATGCCCTTGGCGATCAAATCGAGGCACAGCGGATATTCCCCGGCGGAGGCACAGCTGCCATACAAAGTGATTTCCCGGGTGACCACTGCTTGCAGGGGAAAATCGGTTTTTGGCGCCAAATTGCCGACCAACACCGCGGAGCCGCCTCGGCGTAGGGTGGCGATGGCGAGAGTGAGCGTCGGGCTAACGCCGACCACTTCGAAAGCGCAATCTGCGCCGCGGCCCCCAGTGACGGCAGCGACTTCGGCCACGACATCGCAGGCGTCGGATTTCAGCGCGTGGGTCGCACCGAGTTGCCTTGCCAGCGCGAGGCGATTTTCCGCCAGGTCGACGGCCACGATCTGCCGCGCGCCGGCCCAGCGCAGGGCCTGAATGACAAACAAGCCGATCATGCCTGCGCCGACCACCACGGCCGTGTCGGTCGGGGCGATGCGGATGCGTTGCACGGCGTGAATCGCGATCGAGACCGGCTCGATCATGGCGGCGTGGGTGAACGAAAGGGTGGGAGGGAGCGCGTACAAAATCCGCGCGGGCACCACGAGCAATTCGGCGAAGGCGCCGTGCTGGCGATATTCCGCCGGTGCGACGCCGACGACGCGGCGGCTTTCGCAAAGGTTGACCTGGCCGTTCCGGCAAAACGCACAAACGCCACATGAGATCGTCGAATCAAATGTGACGCGGTCGCCGGTGCGCCAGCGCTCGACGCGCGGGCCGATGGCGACAATTTCTCCAGCTGCCTCGTGGCCCATGATCAACGGCGGACGGCGGCGGCCCGTCGAGCCGTCCCAGCCGTGAATATCGCTCCCGCAAATTCCGCAGGCACGGATGAGCAGCAGCACCTCACCGTCGGCGGGGACGGGATCGGGGCAGTCGGTGAACTCAAGCTGAGACGGGGCGGTGAGCAGAAGCGCTTTCACGGGTGCTCGTTAACTACCAGAACCATTCGGGCTGTCACGCATTCGTTCGGGTGCGCGCGGTTTTCATCCGGCGTGTCGCTCGCGGCGGTTCAAGCGCATTTGCCTCGGGGAATTTCCAGTGGCCAGCGATGTTTACGGTGAGAAGTGACGACGACGATTAAGGTAGGGCGCTTTATCCCTAAAGCGCCTCCGGGGGATTCACGAGTACGTTCACGGCGTGCACGATCACGAATCCTGAGACGGCGGGTTAAGGATAACCCGCCCTGCCCTCAGGTCTGTCGTTCAGTTGCTTCTTTTGGCTAGCGCCAGTAGTGAGAAAGATTCACCAATCATCACATGAAAAAAATAATTTTCGTTTTCACGCTGTTGCCCGTCTCGTGGCTCGTTGCCGCGGCACTGGGCGCGGCGCCGGACAAGCTGGCGGATTTTCAGCGGGCGGCGCTCCAGGCGAACCTTGAACTCTCGTTGCCTGATTATCCGAAGTCGCCCGACGAAGTCCGCGAACAGGTGAATGCGATGCTCAAGGGCGCCGACAGCGATTTCACAAAGATCGCGGCGCAGGATCTAGCGACGGCCACGTTCGCGAGCACTTTTGCCGCTTACGATTCAGTCGGGGCTCGGGTGAACACCGCCGGTGAGATGTTCGATACGGTCGCGGAGTCGGCGATCGACAAGGCGCTGCGCGACGCGGCGAATGAAGCGACGGTCAAACTGGAGTCTTGGGGTGTCGGCATCGATTATCGCGAGGACCTTTATCGTGTGCTCAAGGCGTTCGCCGACACGAAGCCCGCACTGGATGCGCAGCAACAGCGGCTGCTTGATTTCCAAATGCGCAGTTACCGGCGCGCGGGCCTGAGTCTGCCACCGGCGGAAAAAATGGAGGTCGAGCGCTTGCGCAAAGACCTCGCGGAGTTGAACACGCAGTTTTCAGTTAATATCAATGAAGCGCGGGCTCCGCTTGATTTCACCCTTGCGGAGCTGGATGGCGTACCGGCCAGTTTTTTGGAAAGTCCCGGCGTGAAGCAACCGGATGGAACGTACCGGGCCTACGCGAACATTACCTGGCACCGCGACGCGATTCTGGAAAACGCCCGCCGTGAAGCCACGCGGCAGAGAATGGCCATTGCGCGCAAGAGCCTCGCGATGGATAAAAATATCCCGGTGCTGGCGAAGCTGGTCGTGTTGCGGGCCGACATCGCGCATCGGCTCGGTTACGCGAA
>JAYVMJ010000038.1:0-1961 GCA_043759025.1 Verrucomicrobiota bacterium
TCGGAGTTTTCCGCCCGAATCGAAAAGGTGTAGGCAAGGTTGTCGCCGTCGGCATCGCTGACCGTCCAGTAAACCAGTTGTGTTCCGGTCTGCGGAACAATCTGGCTGCTCATAAACGAGCCTTTGCGCTTGTCGGACCCGGCGTCGCGGGAACTCGGATAAATCAACTGGTTAAGAGTAGTAGTGGCGCTCGGTGGTTGGTCGGCGGCGGGAATTAACGCTAGATTTGGCGACAGAATCCGGAAGTCGATCAGGGTGGGGCGCCGATTTTGCGGAAGATCGTAGAGCGTGGCTTTGTCGATTTGGAAATCCGGCGCGTTGCCGCTGACCTGCATCCGAAAACGCACATAACGTCCCCGCAAATCGTCGGCGTAAAAGCCTCCGTCGCGCAGTTTCATCTCGGTCCATGGTGACCAGCCTTCGATTTCGTCGCCGCCAAAATTCGTGCGCACTTCCAACTTCAGCGCCGAGGGTTCGATGCCGCGCAAACGGGAAAAACGAAACGCGCCCAACTCGGCCGACACCCCGAGATCGAGGCGCTTGGTTTCAAGTTCACGCATCTTCGCCGGGACAAATGACATCAACGCCAGACCGGGAGCGTTGTTGCGCAAGAGCAGGTAACGCCCGTCGCCGAGCGCAGCGATGTCGTTCAGTTGCGACGATGAGCTACCGGCAAACGTCAGTGAACGCCGGCTCACCGGATCGTAAGCGAAGGCGTCGCCTTGTTCGCCACCGGTGAGCAATAGCCAGTCCTTGTATTGGCCGAGACGGTACAGCGCGATCCCGGTCTTCGTTACAACGGTCTCAGGAAATCCATCGACGGGGAAACGCACGACACTCGTACGACCGCTGAACGCGGGTTTGGGTTCGCGCTCCTCCTTGGCGTCGTCTTTGGGTGCCACGACTTTTCCAATCCGAATGCTGTCGCCTGCCGTCAACACGATGCCGGCGTAGAACGTACCATCGTTCATCGGCAGCAGATCGACGACTTCGGAGTCACGGTTTTCCTGAAGAATAACTGGCGCGCCACCGGTCGCCCCAAACGAGTACACGTTGCCCTTGGGCGATGAGCCGGCGACGATGCGCCCATCAGTGAGGCGCGCGAGTTTCCGGACGTTGGTATCGCGAATCCCGCCAAAAACCGTCACACCTTTGTCGGCGATGGCGTGATCGTCCGAAATTTTCCCTTCGATGATACCTGCCGTGGCGAGCTTCTTTAAATCGAGGCGGTAGATTTTTCCCGGGTTGCCGGTCGCTGCGAGCACGGTGCCGTCTGGCATCAATAGAAAATCAAAAACGGAATCGGCCGGCAACGGAACGCGTGCGATATTCTTCCCGTTTTTCACGAGGTAAACCGCCGCGGTCGGCGACGTGCCGACAAGAAGATCACCATCACCGAGCGGCAGAACGGAAATGGCCTGCGGTTCCTTCACGTCGGCAATTTCCTTCACGGTGTACGAGCTGTCCTTGGGATTGAACGTCACTTCCTGCACCTTGCCCTCGGGGCCGGTGCCGACGACGAAGTGGTTCGCTCCGACTGATTTCATCGTCCAGAGAATTTCGCCCAACTTCGGTCCATCGAGATCGTTGAAGACCGGCCCCGGCAGCACTCGACCGTCGGAACGCGTCGCCAGTCCCTTGAGATTGCGACTGGCAACGTCGCGTCCGAAGTCGATGTCGAGTTGCTTGGTGAGCGGATCGGCCTGCAGCGACGCGAAGACGGTCAAAGTTGAGGCGGCCAAAGCAAAAAAACGGATCGCGGTGGATTTCATGAAATGGAAATGAAAGAGACGGTCATTGGACAACGACCGGGGATTGAGAAGAATGTTCAGTCAGTCGCCAGCGCCAAAATGAAACCGCCGGCTAGCAGCCTGTCGGACTGAAAAAGCTGGTTTTCGTTTTTCCTCGGCGGCGATTCCGGTGGAAAGGATAATTGGCGGGGAATGAGGCTAGGCTTGTCG
>JAYVMJ010000039.1:0-2740 GCA_043759025.1 Verrucomicrobiota bacterium
ATCGACTGAACGGAGGATATTCCAAGTATATTTTAACGACAATTGACGGCACCTCATCGTGACGCGGTTACGCGTTAGAATCACAGTCGGGCTGGCTAGAGAATGCTTTCCGCCCAATTTGGAACTTCTACGCGGCGATTTTGAGCGAAGTCGATCAGGATGTTTTGCAACCACGGTCGCGTACAGGTGATTGCGGTCGCTTCGATATATTTTTTAACGCCGGTGGAATCCAAGTTGTAGTTCTCCACTTTGATCGTGATCGGAGCGGTTTCTCCGTGAAGGAGGCACGATACTTCCATGGTTTTATCGCGGGAATTTATTTTCAGCAGTTGAACTTCTCCATAGCGAGCGATGCGGTTATTCACGTAAACCTGCGCGGCACGGCTCGTCATGGCGTCCTTGGCGGCTTTGAACATGGTGGGTGGGAGGCGCTCATCGAGTCCGCTGACACTGACAGACGGAATTGAGCATGGCTGAAAATATAGTCAGCCAATGGGGGATGTTGGTTCCCCTCCGCGTGGGGTCGATGAATGCCGAACTCCGCGGCGAAAGATGTGTCATTGAATAGGCCTTTGCCTGATGCCTTTTGGTGGCTGGCGGGCTTTAACCTGCATGAAATTCTCCGGATCCCATCTTAAACGTTATCGTGAAATTGTCGCTTTGCTTTGGAAATACGGACGATCGGACGTAGTTCAGCAGATGAACAGCGAAGAGGGGTTCGGCACGGCGGAGGAATTAAATTTGCCGTCTTCCGACGGGAAATCGTCCGACAATGCGGTATCACCCGATCAGCTCGTCGACGATTTGGAGGCAATGGGACCGACCTACATCAAGCTCGGACAAGTTTTGGCCGGGCGTCCCGATCTGTTGCCGGAAAACTACCTGAAAGCGCTCGCACGCCTGCAGGACAAGGTGAAGCCGTTTCCGTACGAAGAAGTGGAGCAGATTGTGATGACTGAATTGGGCGCGAGGATTTCCAAGGCCTTCTCCCGTTTTGACATCGAACCCGTGGCCGCGGCTTCCCTCGGCCAAGTCCATAACGCAGCCTTGAGGGACGGTCGCGAGGTGGTTGTAAAAGTGCAGCGGCCGAATATCCGGCAGCAAATTGCCGAAGATTTTGAGGTTCTGGAACAAATCGCCGGTTTCCTCGACGGGCACACTGAGCTCGGCCGCCGTCACCGGTTCCTGAAACTTTTGGAGGAATTCCGTCTGACGATTCAGCAGGAATTAAATTACGAACGCGAAGCGCACAACTTGGTGACGGTGGGAAAAAATCTGGTGAAATTTCCCCTGATCCAGGTTCCCCAGCCGGTGGCGGGTTATTTTACGCGATCCGTTTTGACGATGGATCGGGTGCAGGGTCAGAAGATCACGGCGATCGGCCCGATTGCGCGGATGGAGTTGAAAGGGGCTCCGTTGGCTGAGGAATTGTTCAAAGCTTATTTGCAACAGGTACTCGTGGACGGGCTTTTCCACGCCGATCCCCATCCGGGAAACGTCTTTTTGACGAATGATGGTCGCATCGCGCTGATCGATCTCGGTCAAGTCGGTCACACGGGCCCGGCGATGCAGGAGAGCCTGCTGAAAGTTCTCATTGCGATCAGCGAGGGCAATGGTGAGGCCGCCGCGGAAATCGCGATTCGCATCAGTGAGCGCCTCGAAAATTTTGCCGCGCCCGAATTTCGGCGCCGGATCACGCAGTTGGTCGCGTTGCGGCGGGATCAGGGTTTGGAGCAATTGAATGTCGGGCGTTCGCTCCTCGACGTGACGACCATTGCGCGTGACAGCGGCCTGATCGTACCGAGCGAATTGGTGGTGCTGGGAAAGACGTTGCTGCAACTGGACGAGGTCGGACGTATTCTTGATCCGAACTTCGATCCCAATGCGTCCGTTCGCCGAAATGTTTCGGAAATCATGACCCAGCGCATGCGCAAGGATCTCACCCAGGGCAGCGTTTACAGTTCGTTGCTCGAAGCAAAGGATTTCATGACCGGTCTGCCGACCCGTTTGAACCGGATCATGGACGCGGTCACGAATTCCGAACTGGAAATAAGAGTCAAGGCGACCGATGCGAAGTTGATGCTCGATGGCATGCAGAAGATCGCCAATCGCATCACCATGGGAATCGTTCTGGCCGGCTTGGTCGTGGGCGCATCGTTGTTGATGCGCGTGCAAACCAACTTTCAACTCTTCGGTTACCCGGGGCTGGCGATTCTTTGCTTCGTTGCGGCGGCGGCGGGTGGTTTCTGGCTCGTGATCAGTATTTTTGTGCAGGACTACAAGAGTTGGAAAAAATACCTGCGGTGAGCGTCGCGGCAGCAGCAGGCAAGCCGGTTAATGGCAATTTACCGGAACCGGGATTTTTCAGAGCGTACTATATTGATACGCGCGGCACATTTTCGCCGTGACGCAAACTCAACCCTTCCTCTCCATGAATACCATTGTAGAACTCGCACCCGTGGCAGCCGTAGGCTATTCGATTCTTTATATGATTTTTGGCGGCGGCCTTTTGGGCGCTGTCGTGATCTTCGTGATCGCAAAAATGCTTGGTAAATAATTCACCGCGACAATTCGATGAAACGGTGGGCCCATGCTCGCAACGCGATGTCCGCAGTGGGAGACGGTCAATGCCTCGCCGCCCCGCACACCCAAAGTGCAACGGCGGCGGGAGCTTCTGCGGAAAAGGTAAAGGTGGTAGAGCACCATACTTTTGATCGTCTATCGATCCAAGGTTGGATGA
>JAYVMJ010000040.1:0-16358 GCA_043759025.1 Verrucomicrobiota bacterium
AGAGTGGAATCGCGGCGTTCAGCAGGAAATAAAACCAGCAATAAGTGACGGTAAATCGTTCAAGCCCGCGCGTCCATTTTTCGCTCTTCAGACCGAGGCTTTGCACCAAGCTGACCACTCCATGACTGAGATGAAAGCTCAGCAAACCGACTGCGACGATGTAGAAAATCGAAACGCCCACGCGGCTGAATCCCTGCACCATCATCGTGTGCAGATCGCGCACCCAGATACCGTTGGCAAGTTGGCAGGTCGCGTTGCCCCATTCCGGATGCTGAACGCGGAAGGTGAAATCCATGAGATGGTAAATCAGGAATGCCAGCACCACGATGCCGGTGCGAGCCATGACCCGCGAAGCAATCGTAGCCCGGTTGGTGTGGACGACGCCGTAGCCGGTCGGCCGCGCCGCGCGATTTTTCAGCGTCAGGTCGATCGCCAGCCACACGTGAATAACGAGACAAACAAAGAGAAAAATACGAACCGCCCAGAGCAATTCGCCCAACGACTCAAGAAAGTGGCCGTATGCGTTGATTCTTTCCGGCGGCAAAAAGATCTGCAAATTCCCCAGAAGATGGCCGGTCACGAAAGCGAACAGGACGAGCCCGGTAAAGGCCATCAGGAGTTTTTTGCCAATGGAGGAATGGAACAGCGAGCCGAAGAGATTCATCGCGCGAAACGAGGGATAAGAACTTAACGAAATCAACCAATCAACCCATCGCGCAATTGGCAAGGAGCCCGGAGAATGGAACCGTATTATTAGCCCCCCTAACCTGCACGTGAAGCGGGATTGAGCGATCCGAAACCACCCGCGTCAAAAGCCGTAACCGCCGGTCAACGCGCTCAGATCGCTCGATAAATCCAAATAAACCGTACCGTCAAAATATCGGTGGAAATGGATGATCCTCGTAAGGACATAAATTACTCGAGCGGCCGATTGAAGCGAGGACCGCTTTGCGGTAGGGATGATCGAGTGCTGAGGCGCCGGATGCGCGAGGCAAGGTCACCGAAGTTGCGCGTTCCACAGCCCTATTCCGTGACGACCGTCGTCGGTTGCACCGGCGATCCGGAGGTATGGTCGTACTCGTTTTTTTGGCCGCAAATCCCGGCTCAATCTCCGCGCGGTCGGCAAAAAATACGGTGGTCCCCGATCGATAATTTCCTTTTTCGTCAGGAGGGGAATTTCCCGCTAACATGAGCACTGCAGCGTTTCGTGATGCAGTGGGAAACGCAGACGATAAGCGGACTCCGGCTGATAAATTGCGCGCGGCCAATTGGCATCGAGGCCACGGCCAAGCGCCTCGGGCGCATCGGCAAAAACAGATGGGGTCGTGGCGATTCCGGTCAGTTTGTCCGAGTGAAATTCGTGAGCCGGCAAAGTTAAACGGCGCCGTCTCGCAGCTTTGCCCAATGAGGTGAAAACAACAACAGCGCATCCAAAACCAACGCGTGTGTGATGCCGCCTGAATAAGCCAGCGCGTAAACTTCCTCCACCGGTTTCAAGAGAACTTCGAGTTCCTCGTCCGGGTCCCAGTCGAGTCCGGATTCCAGCCGGACATTTTCCACCAGGACCAAATGACAGCGGTTGTTTTGAATGGCGGGATTCGGGTGAACGCTGCCGAGAAATCTCGCGACTCCTCCGACATAACCCGTTTCTTCCCGCAATTCCCGTAGGCCGGCCGCCAGAAAATCCTCCCCTTTCTCCACCACCCCGCCCGGAATTTCAGTCGAGAAATCATTAATGCCGTAACGAAATTGTTTCACCAAGACCAGGCGTCGGTCCGGCGTCAGCGCGATCACGTTGACCCAGTCTGGCGCAGCGATGACAAAAAAATCCTGTTCGTTGGCGCGGTCAGGATGTTTAAATATCGCACGCTCTACGTCGAAAATTCTCGTGGTCGAATGCGGTTCGGAACGAATCCGCAGCCAGCGTTTGGGTTCGGAAGGCATGTCAGATATCCGAAAATAAAAATGCCTCCGCGACATGAAGTCACGGAGGCATTTTTGAAATTATTCCAACGGAATTACTTCTTTGGGATTTTAATCTTCTGGCCGATCTTCACCTTTGTCGGATCAAGGCCGGGATTCTCGGCCTCCAGCGCATCGACGCGAGTGGCGAATTTCTTGGCGATCTTGGAAAGCGTATCGCCCGGAGCCACGGTATAGTTGCCATTGGCATCAACCGTACCCGTCACGGCGCCAGGAGCGCCGCCCTTGCCGGCTTTCGCCGCGGGAGCAGCAGCGCGAGCTTTCTGGGCGTCTTCCACCGCGGTGAGCCGCGCTTTGACCTGACCGAATTCGGTACCGATCTGATCAAAAGGAGCCTGAATTCCGCTGCGTAGGGAATTAAGATCGCTGCCGGCTTTTGCGGCGGCGGCGGACGCCGCATGCACTTCGCTTTCGACGCTATCAATCTTGGCTATCTGATCAGCCTGAGCATCCACTGTTTTCTTGAGAGCGGAAAGTTTAACAAGCGCCGCGATCCCAAGGATCAAGGCAAGGCCACCGACGATTACGCCGGCAATCGGCAAAATGCTGCCGGAGTTACTGCTATCACGAGAAAGTGTATCCATTTTTTAAAAGATTAAGGTTCCTGTATGTAGGATGCGCTTACAGGCGAGGCAAGAAACATTTATCAACTGTTTTTGCGTCTTAAATTCGTGCGTTGCAGGGGAAGTACGGACGAATTTTGACATAAAGTGAAAGAGTGATGACGCAGCAGTTGACAGAATCAAAAGCACCCCATCCCATGCAGACGGTAACGGGGTGTAGCTTAGTCTGGTAGAGCGCCTGGTTTGGGACCAGGAGGTCGTAGGTTCGAATCCTATCGCCCCGACCATTTTTAAAGATTCCAACAAAAAGCCCGCCATACCATTGGCGGGCTTTTTGTTTTGGGAAATTCATCAACCCGTCACTTGCCTTCCGGTTTGACGGAAAAACCGGACGTTGCGGGAGCGGCCTTTTCGCCAGAGGAGAGGGTGGACAAGAGCATCGTGGCGCGTTGCGCCCACGGACCGCCCAAATCGATCTTGGTGACGTCATCGACCAATTTTTTCGCGTCGTCCGTCCTACCCGCCTCGGAGGCGATGGCGGCAAGATGGTAGGTCGCTTCGGCACGGACGGTTTTGGGGAGAGTTTGGTCGGCGCCCACCGCTTTCAAGGCGGATTCGCCACCAGACGCATCGCCGGACTCGACCAGACTCACGGCCGAACCGAGCTTGGCCCGACCAAGCAGAGCGTCATTTTTCAAGCTGCCCGCCGCCTTGGTATAAAGCGTGGAAGCATCCTTGTAGTCGCCCGACTCGAATTTCCGATCGGCAACCTGAAGATATGCAACGCCAGCAAGCGGATGACCGGCGTTTGATTCCGCGAATGCGATCAACTGGTCGGGCTTGTCGGACGCGCGTGCATAGTCCTCCTGCCGGCTTTTCTCGCGCATCTCGGAAAAATACTGCCAGCCTTCCCGGGCAATAATACCCACGAGAATGAGCGCGCAGACGAGCAAAATGAAATTCTTGTTCTTGTCCCACAGGGCTTGGACATTGCCTTCAAAACCGGGATCGGCCGGAACTGCGGCGGGATTTGCGGGGGATGGGGAACGATCAGCTGACGGAAGTTGGCTCATGGGATCGAACAGGTTGAGTGCCGCCAAGCGCCGCCTCAACGTCAAAGTTACTTTAGTCTCACGACGGACAAAAATTCCCTGACCGCAATTTAATCAAACACCACGGTCTTGTTGCCGTAGACCAGAATCCGGTTTTCCAAGTGCCAGCGCACGGCTTGGGCGAGCACGGATTTCTCCAAATCGCGGCCTTTTCGAATCAAGTCGTCCACGCTTTGCCGATGGGTCACCCGGGCGACGTCCTGTTGAATAATCGGTCCATCATCGAGCACCGCAGTTGCGTAATGGGCGGTGGCTCCGATTAACTTAACTCCCCGGGCATGAGCCTGATGATAAGGTCGTCCACCGGCAAACGCGGGCAAAAATGAATGATGAATATTAATCACCGGGCGCCCCCATTTTCGCAGAAAATCAGCGGACAAAACCTGCATGTACCGCGCCAGCACCACGAATTCGACGCCTTCCGCTTTCAATAATTCCAACTGCCGCGCTTCCGCCGCTGCCTTGGTCTCACCGGTCACGGGCACGTGATGAAACGTCAGACCATAATGCTTCGCCGCTGCTGCCCTGTCGGGGTGATTGGATATGACACAGGTGAAATCGCCCGCAAAATCACCAGCCTGACCGCGCAAGAGGAGATCATGAAAACAATGGTCCGCCTTGGAAACAAAAAGCGCGCCTTTTGGCCGGTGGGATGAGCGGGCCACCTTGGCCGCCATGCCGAGTGACGCGGCAAAGGCGCCGAATTCGCGCATTTCACCGTCGATATCACTGCCAGCCGGCGCCCATTCGATCCGCTGGAAAAATTCGCCTGTTTCCATGTCGCGGTGCTGGTCCGCGTGAAGAATGTTTCCCCGCCGACCGAAAATCCATCCCGATGTTTTGGCCACGATGCCCGGTTGATCTGGACCGTAAAGCAAAGCGACAAGCGTGACAGGAGTGTTCACCGCGCAAATTACATTGGCACCACGCTACCGCGATACTGTTGCAGTGGGCGCACGTCCACGCGCTTTTGTTTCATCGCCCGAATTCCGCCCAGCGCCGCGTTGGCACCGGTCAGCGTCGTCATGATGCAGACGGAGTTGGCCACTGCGGCGGCGCGAATGGCGTTTTCGTCGTGCCGGGGAATCATGCCCTTCGGCGTGTTGATCACCATTTTGATCTCCCCGTTCTTGATCATGTCGACGCAATTGGGCCGGCCTTCAAGGAGCTTGTTGACGAACTGCACCTGCAATCCGTTTTGCTGAAGCAAGCGCGCCGTGCCACCGGTGGCGACAATGGAGAAGCCCAATTCGGCAAATCCCTTCGCCAATGTAACAGCACCAGCCTTGTCGGAATCCTTCACGCTGAGAAAAACTTTTCCGCTGAGCGGCAGACCGGGCTTCGCGGCCATCTGGGTTTTGGCGAACGCGATCCCGAGATCGTCATCCAATCCCATCACTTCACCCGTGGAACGCATTTCCGGCCCGAGCACGATTGGGGCGCCGGGAAAACGCGCGAAGGGAAACACCGCTTCCTTCACGCACCAGTGCTTGGGCTTCACTTCGCGCATGAGGCCGAGTTCGGAAAGTTTTTTGCCCGCCATCACCTTGGCCGCCAGTTTGGCGAGCGGAACGCCAATCGATTTAGCCACGAATGGGATGGTGCGCGAGGCCCGCGGATTCACTTCGAGCACGTAGAGGAGGTTGTCCTTGATCGCGAATTGAATGTTCATCAATCCGACGACCTTGATTGCTTTGGCCAGCGCGTACGTCGCACGGCGAACGGTTTCCAGCATCTCCGCGGAAAGCGTGTGCGGAGGCATCACCATGGCTGCGTCCCCCGAATGCACGCCGGCAAACTCGATGTGTTCAAGCATGCCGCCGATGATGGAAGTGTCGCCATCGCTGATGCAGTCGACGTCGAGTTCGATGGCGTCCTCGAGGAATTTGTCGATCAGCACCGGCTTGTCGGGCATGACATCAAACGCCTGGCGGATCACGCCCTTGAATTCTTCCTCGCTGTAAACGATGAACATACCCCGGCCACCGAGGACGAAGGATGGCCGCAGCAGCACCGGGAATCCGATCTCCTTCGCGAAGACCAATGCTTCGGTCTCGTTCATCGCCGTCCGATTGGGTGGCTGCTTGAGTTGAAGCTGATCGAGCACGGCGGCAAAGAGCTTCCGGTCTTCCGCGACCTCAATGCTTTCCGGCGTCGTGCCGATGACATTCACGCCCCGCGCCTTCAACGGCGCGGCGAGATTCAACGGAGTCTGTCCGCCAAACTGGACGATCGCGCCCGAGCATTTCTCCTGTTCGTAAACTTCCAGCACATCCTCGAGAGTCAGTGGCTCGAAATACAGGCGGTCGCTCGTGTCATAATCGGTCGAAACCGTTTCGGGGTTCGAGTTGATCATCACGGTCTCGAATCCGATTTCCCGCAGCGCGAAAGACGCGTGCACACAGCAATAGTCGAACTCGATGCCCTGGCCGATCCGGTTGGGACCGCCACCGATGATCATGATCTTTTTCTTGTCGGACGGGATGACCTCGTTCTCGTCGCCGTAACTGGAATAATAGTACGGCGTGAACGCCTCAAACTCCGCGGCGCAGGTATCGACGAGACGGAAGGTCGTGTTGACGCCAACCTTTTTTCGATGCGCGCGCATCACGTCGAAATCCACTTTCAAAATGTGCGCCAGTTGCGCGTCGGAAAATCCGAATTCCTTGGCCCGGCGCAAGGTCGCGAGGTCCAAGGTCGAGAGCGTCTGCTTTCGCAACTCCTCTTCCATTTGATAAATTTCCCACAATTGCTGCAGGAACCAAGGATCGATTTTGGTCAGGTCGAAAATCTGCTCCACCGTATAGCCGGCGCGGAAGGCGTGACGCAAATAATAGACGCGTTCAGCGTTGGGCGTGCCAAGTTTTTGCCGGATGACCGAATCATCCACCACTTCATCGCCACCGAATTTTCCGCCGCCGCCAAATCCGCGCGCTCCCGTTTCGAGTGAACGCAGACATTTCTGAAATGATTCCTTAAAGGTTCGACCGATGGCCATCGCCTCGCCGACCGACTTCATCGCCGAAGTCAAAGTCGTGTTGGCCCCGGGGAATTTCTCGAAAGTGAAACGAGGGATTTTCGTGACGACATAATCGATCGTCGGTTCGAAGCTCGCCGGCGTGAGTCGCGTGATATCATTGCGCAATTCATCCAGCGTATAACCGATGGCCAGTTTCGCCGCGATTTTTGCGATGGGGAAACCGGTGGCCTTCGACGCAAGCGCGGACGAGCGTGACACGCGCGGATTCATTTCAATTACGACCTGGCGTCCCGTTTGCGGATCGATTGAAAACTGAATGTTCGACCCACCAGTGGCCACGCCGATTTCGCGGATGACCGCGAAAGACGCATCGCGCATGACCTGAAATTCCTTGTCGGTCAGCGTCATCGCCGGCGCCACCGTGATCGAGTCGCCGGTGTGCACGCCCATCGGGTCGAAATTCTCGATCGAACAGATGACCACGCACTGGTCCTTGTGGTCCCGCATGACCTCCATCTCGTATTCCTTCCAACCCAGCAGGCACTCTTCAACGAGGACCTCGTGAACCGGGGAAATCTCCAAGCCACCCGAGACAATTTGTTCAAATTCCTCGTGATTGTAGGCAATCCCGCCACCGGAACCACCGAGGGTAAAACTGGGCCGGATAATCAAGGGCATGGTGCCGATGTAATCCGCCGCCAGTCGCGCCTCCTCCATGGTATGAACCGTCTTGGATTTGGCGACGTCGAGGCCGATCTTGATCATGCACTGCTTGAAGAGTTCGCGATCCTCGCCTTTTTTGATGGCGTCGGGTTTCGCCCCGATCATCTCGACATTATATTTCTCCAGGATGCCGGCGTGGTGCAGCTCCATCGAGAGATTGAGCGCCGTCTGCCCACCGAGGGTGGGCAGCAATGCGGAGGGCTTTTCCTTGGCGATGATCTTTTCGAGAATCTCGAGCGTCAGCGGCTCAATATAGGTCGCATCCGCAAACTCCGGATCCGTCATGATCGTCGCCGGGTTGGAATTCACCAGAATGATCCGGTAACCTTCCTCACGCAGGGCCTTGCAGGCTTGGGTGCCGGAATAATCAAATTCGCAAGCCTGGCCGATAATAATGGGGCCGGCGCCGATGATCAGGATGGATTCTAGGTCGGTACGTTTTGGCATGGCGTGAGCGCCCGCGAGGTTTGTGTTGCCCCCATGACGGCGCAAGCGGGAATTGGGAAATCCCACAAGGTTTCAACTGTCCTGCACGACGAGATTAAAATTCATCTGCACGTCGCCGCCGGTCGCCCGGCCAATGCCCGGGCGTGGCCAAAAATCCTAATCGAAATAGGCGATATCGATGTTCAACGCCTGCGCGGCCCGGAGCTTGTCGCCCTGACAGGCATGAAGCACCCGGGCAATATACTGGCGTTCCTGGCCGACCAGATAATCCGCCAGCGTGGGCCATTCGGTAACCTCATGGACGCGCAGGGGCAATTGGGCGGAGGTGACGACACGAGTTTCCGAAGTCGTCACAATCTGCGAAATCATCTGGCGGAATTCCGCGAGATTCCCCGGCCAGCTGTAGGCCCGGAGTGTGGCGAGGGCATCTTCCGTAAATTCCACCTGTCGTGTATCGAATTCCGGATTGGAAGTCTTGACCGCGATATCCTTCAGCAAAAGAGGAATATCTTCCAGGCGGTCGCGCAAGGCCGGCAACTGCACGGGCAAGACCGCCACGCGATAAAAGAGTTCTTCGTTGAACAAGCCCTGCTCCGAAAGCTTTTCCAAGTCTTCCTCCGTGGCGCAAATCAGGCGGAAATTGTGCGCGTTGTTTCTCAAAACAGAAACCAACTCGGCTTGGGCCTCCTGCATCAGGGACTGGAGATGCAACAGGAAAAGCGTGCCGCCCTTGGCTTGTTCGACCCAGGTTCCACCGGATCCGTTCTCTCCGAGAAGTCCTTCGCGGAGACTTGCCATCGAACTCAACCGGCAGTCGATGCGCACCAACGGACTGTCTGCCGGCGTGCCCGCCGAATGCAGCAATTCAGCAGCGATCTCGTGACCACTGCCCAGCTCGCCGGAAATAAGAATAGGCGTGTGAGCGGTCGCCAGTTTCTTCAGTTGAGAGATCAACCGCTTGATTTTTGTACTGGAACCGACCAAGCGGGCCTCGAAGTCGCCTGCATTGACGACCGCCGTACTGCTCACTGCTTCGCGTTCCGCGATCGTACGCTTGAACTCCATGCCACGCCGCAATGCCTGCATGAGTTCATCGACCTTGAAGGGTTTCTGAAGGTAATCGAACGCACCGAACTTCAATGCCTGAATCGCACTCTCGGTGCTTGCATAAGCCGTCATGATGATGATCACCGCTCCTGCGTCGTAGAGCTTAAGCTGTTTTAACAGCGTAATGCCATCCATTGGCTTCATATCGATATCGGCCAGCACGATATCGAATTTCTCCGTCTTGTATTTGGCCAAGCCCTTCTCTCCGTCCGTGGCAAATGCCGTCTTGTAGCCGGTAGGGGAAATTACGGCCTCAAGCATCTCATGAATCGAGATGAGATCATCAACAATGAGAATGGATGGCATGCGATGGGGGTCAGGAATATGTTCCCCAAGGGGAGGGAACACGCAAAGGCTTTAAATTGCGCGAGGCAAGGTCGTTACTGGAGTCCGCCGGCAACCGCACCGAGTTGGAAAATCGGGAGAAACATCGCCATAACGATGCCGCCGACCACCACACCCAAAAACACGATGAGCAACGGCTCGATCAATGAGGTCAGAGAGGCAACGGTCGCATCGCACTCAACGTCGTAGAAGTCGGCAATTTTGTTCATCATGCCGTCCACGTTACCGGTCGTTTCGCCGGCTTTGACCATGTGTTTCATCATCGGAGGAAAAAACGTATTCACCGCCATGATCTCTGAAACCTGTCCACCTTGACTGACGTGTTTGGCGATATCGGAACAGGCGTCCTCAACCTGAACTTTTCCACTCGCCGAAGCGACGATTTCAAGCGTGCGAAGAATGGGGACGCCGGACCGCATGAGTGTAGCATAGGTGCGGCAGAAACGGGACAGCGCGATCTTATGGACCAATGACCCAAAAATCGGCGCCCTGACCAAAAAATGGTCCTTTTGCCGGCGACCGTTCGGAGTCGATACGTATTTACTGACCAAATAATAAATGCCGTAGACGACAAGAGCGATCGCCCACCAGTAGTGCTTCATGAAATCGCTCACATTGATAAGCATTTGGGTGGGAAGCGGCAACTTCGCACCGAAATCCGCAAACATCGCGGCAAAAACAGGAATGACGAAAATCAGCAAAACGTTCACCAACGCGATCGCCAACCCGATCACCGCGATCGGATAAGTCATGGCCGATTTTACTTTTTTCGTCAGCTTAACGGTCGACTCAAAATATCCGGCAACTTTGCCCAGAATTTCAGCCAGACCACCGGACGCTTCACCGGCCTCAACCATTGAAACAAAGAGAGAGTTAAACGAGCGGGGAAATTTTTTAACCGCAGCTGAAAATGAGGTGCCCGTGGAGATATCGTTGCGCACATCGCGAATGACGATGCGAAACACCTGATCTTCGGTCTGATCCTGCAACGCCTCCAAACAAGAGACCAATGGCAGGCCGGCTTGTAATAGTGACGCGAGCTGACTCGTAAAAATCGAAAGCTCACCCAAATCCAATTTGTAGGTCTTCGCCTTTTTTTCCAGGACCTTTTGTTTGGCTAAAGCTTGCGCCGCCCTGACATTGGACTGGGATTTTGATGCCGCAATAGTCGCCATAGTAGTTCCAAAATACGTAGATAATCGGCACACCCGCAATCCCATTCAGTATTTCCGCATATTCGCGGATTGGAGAACTTAAGCTTGATCGCAGTAGCGCGAACCGCTCTGTTTCTCCCAGTGTACGCGGCTATAGTTTAATGGTAAAACCTCTGCCTTCCAAGCAGGTGTCGTCGGTTCGATTCCGACTAGCCGCTCCACTTTTACAGGTTTTTGGAGGCCCCATCTCCACCATCTCGACGGAAATCTGACGGAAACCTGCGCAGGATACCCCTTGGTCAGGTTCTTCTGGAGATCGCCGACTCGACTGCATTTTGCGAATTCGCGGCGACGAGGACACGCAACGAAATAATCTGCGCGGCCCGCGGAACCTGCCGTTTCGCGCCAACATTATTTGAACCAGCCGCCTAAATTAAGGCGTCAGCTAAGTTTGCGGCGTGACGATTATTAAGCCTTTCTGCCTAATTCGTGAACCACTGCCTCATCAATCTGACCTCGCTTACCCTAGGACTCAGCGGTGTTGGTATAACCCCAGTGTTGTTGGCATACTCGGATTGGGTCGTCGGCTCGGGATTGATGGTGTTCGCGCTCCTTTTGATCTCCCTTTATTGGCTCCGCAACCAGCGGGGCCGGTCGCATCAGGGGAAAGATTGCGGCAAATCATTCGCAATCCAGACCCTGGAAACCTCAAAAGAGGAAGCGGCCAACTCCGAGTTCATTGCCGCAATCGGCCATGAAATTCGCAATCCAATGAACGGCATTGTCGGGATTGTCGAAAGCATCAAAACCGAAGGGCTCGATCCGGATAGCAAACACAAGTTGAACTTGTTGCGCCAGTGCGCCGATCACCTTGCTTCGCTCCTTGAGGACTTTCTCGGTTATTCCCGAGCTCGACCGAATATTTTCAACGTGGATTCCGAGCCCTTTGACGTGTCCGCGTTGATGGAGTCGATCGTCGCTCTCAGCACAACGGAAAGCAAGAAATGCGGCATTCCGGTCGAGATCGCAATATCTCCGGCGGTGCCGCGGCAGTTAACCGGTGACCCGCGCCGAATCCGGCAGATTCTTTTAAACTACGTTTATAACTCGCTGAAATATTCCCGTGATGGTGTCGTGAGCGTCACCGTATGGCGCAACCAAAACTCGCCCGGAATTGCGGAGATTTTCTTTGCAGTATCTGACGACGGCCCAGGCATTCCCGCCAAGGAACAGGAGAATATATTTACCCGGCTTGACCGAAATCCCAGTGCCCCGTCCGACGGAATGCTGGGAACCCGGCTCGGCCTTTTTATCTGCAAGACCCTGGCGGATAAAATGAATGGGCGGGTGTGGTTTAAGAGCGAAGCCGGCAAGGGCTCGTGTTTCTATTTCAGCACACTGTTTCCCGTGCCCAATCAGGAAACCCACGCGTCCCCGCTTCCGCTCCCGCCTCTCCCGCGGAACCTTCGCCATGCTCTTTTGATCGACGACGCAGAATACAACCGCATCGCGCTTTCAGGCCTGCTGGAGTGCCTTGGACTGAAGGTGTGGGCCACAGCTGATGCCCGGGAGTTACTCTCGTTCGCGAAATCACAGGACTTCGATGTCATATTTATCGACTACTCGGTTCAAGGACTGGACGGACCCGCCATCGCGAAACAAATCCGAGCCATGTCGGGCGCTTCCTCAAAGGCCACCATTTTTGCCACCACCGCATTCAACACCGCCGAAAAACGCGCGGCCTGCCTGACCGCCGGGATGGATGCTTTTCTGGCAAAACCCATTACGCTCGATCGCCTTCGTCGCGCGCTCAACGCGAGCGCGACGAGTGAAAAGCCACCGGAATCGAGGCCGATTCCTCGCGACCCACTTGCCAACCTGCGTCTTCTCGCGGCCAAGAAAGGCGCGTCATTCCAAGACGAATTGAATTTATACTTCCTCGAATTCGAGACGGAGCTTGGGAAGCTCGCGGACGCGCTGATGAAAGAGGATTCCGGTCGAGCAAGCTATTTTGCCCATCTACTCTACGGCCGGTGCTCGTTCATCAACGAGTGCGATCTTGAACTAATGTTGCGGAAAATCGAGGCGATCACCGCGATGGAACGGTGGGATGAAGCCCGCAAACTTGCTCATGACGTTCAACTCCGGACGGAAGCCTTGCGGGTCAAATTGGTCTCCGGGAACCCAGTTGCTCAACGCGCGTGAGTCCGTTGACGATCGCGTAGTGAATCAGTTTCGGGGTGGCGTGAATGTCCAGCTTGCCCATGATATCGCGGCGGCGCGATTGCACCGTCGCGGGACTGATGCCAAGGATGTGGCCGATCTCGCTATCGTTTTTTGATTCGCCAATCATCGACAGAATTCTGGTTTCATAATCCGAGAGAACCCGGATAAACGCCTTCGGATCGCGTCGGATGGTGGCGCTGGATAAATTAACAATTGGCGTGTAATAAATCCGGCCCGCCAACACTTCCTTGATGGCGGCCGTCAAGACTCCAGGAGATTGCTCGTTCTTGTCCACAAATCCGTGCAAACCGAGGCGTTGTACTTGCAGCATGGTCCAAGGATCGCGGTGCGCCGAAATCGCCAGGATCTTCATTTGCGGAAGATCGGCCATCAGCATCCTCGCCAGCTCCAAACCGTCGCCATCCGGGAGGGAAATATCGAGCAAGACGAGATCAGGTCGGTGCTCGCGGATCGAAGCCAAGCCGTCTCGACACGTGCCGCACCACGGCACCACCTCGAAACCTAAATCGCGGCAGTGAAAAGTGAAAAATTCAGCGACCATTCGCTGGTCCTCAACGATAGCGACTTTGGGTCGGACGATGGGGTTATTTGTAGGATTTTCGGCGAGGGGATAAACTGTTTTTATTTCGCCATTGAGCGCAGCGTGCATGACTGATTGTGGGGTGGGGGGTGGGGGTTAAACTAACGTGAACATCATTCTTTTCCAACCGCAGGAAGTCGAGCGTCCTCTGCCGTTAAATGACACCCGCGCGCGTCATATTTTGGACGTGTTGCGGCTGCAACCAAACGGGGCCTTCGACGCCGGCCTGATCGACGGTCCGCGAGGCACTGGAACGTTAATCGCAATCAACCCCGCGTCGCTCGCGCTTTCTTTTTCGTGGGGAAATCCGCCACCGCCTCTTTGCCCGATTCACCTTTTAATCGGTCTTCCCCGCCCTCAAACGTCACGGGACATCCTGCGCGACATGACCACACTGGGAGTCGCTTCACTCAATTTCATCCATAGCGATCGCGGAGAACGGAGTTATCGCGATTCCAGCCTTTGGAAATTCGACGAGTGGAAAAGATGCGTCCTCGCCGGAGCCGCCCAAGCTTTTTCCACCCTCTTGCCTGAGGTTACTTTCGGGACGACGCTTTCTGAAGCAATTGCGCGCCTGTCCCCCGAGATCGCACGCGTAGCTCTCGATAATTACGCAGCTTCCTCCTCCCTCACTGCATTTAGTTCGGGCGAAGCAGCGTCCGCCGTAATCGCCATCGGTTCCGAACGCGGATGGTCGCCCAATGAACGCGCGATCTTAAAGGACGCCGGATTCACCTTCGCCCATTTGGGGCCGCGTGTACTTCGAACTGAAACCGCGTGCGTGGCTGCGGTGACTCTCGTCAAAGCAAAGCTCGATTTGTTCTGAAAATACAGATCGTCGGCTGTCGCGCCCCTTTCCCCAGACGCTTCACACAAGTCCATCCTTCGGGCGCCAGCGTGATTTGTCCCGGCATTTCAAATACCACGAGGGGGTCGACCTTTCCCGCAGTTGAAATCGTCAACGCCGCAAAAATCGTCGGCGCCACTTCCGTGATAAGATCGTAAGGTGGATCAATAAAGATCAGGTCCGGTGCAAATCCGACCGACACAGTGGTGGCATCGGCATTGATCACCTTCAGATCAGCCGGCGACCGCGAAAGGCTCTTGCACACCGCCGCGACATTTTGGCCAATGCAGGCAACGGTTCGCGCATCCTTCTCGACAAAAGCGCCCTCCTTCGCGCCACGGCTAAAGGCTTCCAGACCATACGCCCCGCTACCGGCAAATAAATCGAGGAATTTTGCCCCTGAGATCCATGACGCGATGCTCGAAAATACGGCCTGTCGCATGGCATCGGTCGCCGGGCGAACTGCCTCTCCTTTGGGCACAACCAACGGAACTCCGCGGGCGAGGCCTCCCGTTATACGCATGATTTGCCTCCCGATTCGACGATCCCCCGCGAACCAATGGCGCCGGCAACCGTACGAAATGTCGGAACTCTTTCTGCCTCTGGCGGTTTTATTACTAGTAACATAGCATTTGCACGACAGCCGTCGGCGACTTACGTCTCGTCTGCTCATGAAGCCTCCGTCCTAACTGGCTTTGCGAACCTCCAAAGGCAATGCCTTACATAAAGTAAACCAAGCATGTTTTCCCGGCTTTTAGTCAGGCTCGTTTGTGCTGCCTTCATTACCGCCACCACGTTGTTTGGCGAGGAGCGGAACGTCTGGCCGTTTGCAGTCGAGCAAATCACCGCCGGTGGAACGGTGAAATCTGGTGAATATCTGGGTCCACTCCTTTTCAAAAACTCCCGTTCGGATGGTGCCGAGCTTAAAGGCTTTCGTCCCCTCTATCTTCAAATCCGCCAGGACCAGCGCGAAACCAATACGTTTTTCTATCCGTTCTTCACCTGGCAAAAGGAGGACGACTACCGGTATTTCAGTTTTTTCGAAATGATCAATTTCCGCCGCCAAACTGATTCGGACCATCAAACCATTCGTAATTTCGATGTCTGGCCGTTCTATTTTTCGCGCGAGTCGGGTGATCCCGAATCAAGTTATCGGGCCCTCCTCCCGATTGGAGGTACAATTAAAAGTCGTTTCGGCTACGACCGGATCCATTTCGTGTTTTTTCCGTTGTATGCCGATTTCGAGAAAGCGGGCGCACACACCACCAACGCACCCTGGCCTGTTCTTCGATTCATTCACGGCGCCGGCGAACACGGATTTGAATTCTGGCCGCTTTTCGGACATCGAGGCCGCGAGAATGACTACGCCAGTAAATTCTATCTCTGGCCGCTGATCTATCGATCGGCCAAGAATCTTTCCGAACCGCAACCAGACGTGAAAATGGGCTTTTTGCCGTTTTACACTAAGGACACGAAACCCGGCTACATTAACGAAAACTATCTCTGGCCTTTCTTCGGTTCGACCCATCGCACCATTCCCGCGAAATACGATGAGACACGTTATTTTTGGCCGTTTCTGGTGCAAGGGCGCGGCGAGGCCCAATACGTGAACCGCTGGGGTCCGCTCTACACTCACTCACTCAAAAAGGGCGTGGACAAAACCTGGATTGGGTGGCCCATTTTCAAACACGCTCATTGGGAAGAAAATGGCGTGGCCCAGGATAAAAATCAGATTCTGTTCGCGATTTACTGGTCGCTCACCCAGCGAAGCCTCACCAATCCCAACGCCGAGCCGGCCCACAAAACCCACTTGTGGCCTTTGTTCAGCTCTTGGAATAACGGCGCTGGTCAACGGCAATTTCAATTCCTCAGTCCCTTCGAGGTTTTTTTCCCGACCAACGAGCCAGTGCGCCAGCTTTATACTCCGCTTTTTGCCATTTACCGATACAATCAACGTGCCCCGGGCGACACGAGTTGCTCCGTGTTGTTCAACTTGCTGAGCTGGAAAAAGTCGCCGCTGGAAAAAGAATTTCATTTCGGCCCGTTGTTCAGCAGTCGCACTTCTGCTGACCGTTCGCGCATTGCCGTCGGCCTCGGTTTGCTGTCCTGGCAACGCACACCGAATTCCGATCGCTGGGCATTTTCCCTGTTCGATTTTCGTCCGCAATCCGCCGCTCCGGCCTCCTCGCCATGAATCAAATAAAAACTGTGCTCGAGAATATAGGGGGCACCCTCCTGCTTCTCGTCCGCTCGTTGAAATACCTGCCAAC
>JAYVMJ010000041.1:0-4052 GCA_043759025.1 Verrucomicrobiota bacterium
CCAACGCTCATGCCCTTTGCCAGCTCCGCACCCTCCGCGCCCATCATCAGTGGGAAAAATACTGGTCCACCAACTGACTTCACTTCCAATTACACCCGACATAAGCTCAATCGGCCGTTTTAGCCCGGGAATTCCGGCCACGCCGACCACCCTCAACGCCGGCCACGAATATTTTGCGCCAGTCGCAAAATGTCCGCTAATACCCCGGCGGCCGTGACATCCCCACCCGCGCCGGCCCCGCGAACGACCATCGGATATTCCCGATAACGCTCCGTGTGAAACGCCACAAAGGCCTCGGCCCCGCGCAAGGAAGCGGCGGGATGGGTGGCCTCGACCTCAACCGGGCCAACCGACACCTGCGATCCGGTGGCACCCGGTGTGATGCGGGCCAAATAGCGCAAAAACCGCCCGTGCGCCTTGCAGTTGGCCACGCGGGCCGCGACGGACGCATCGAGCGCGGTCAGTGATTGCAGAAATTTCTCCGGATCATCCTCCCGTAAATTCTCCGCCGGGACAAATGGTTCCAACACCACGTCGCTCAATTCCACCTGAATGCCGAGTTCGCGGGCCAGGATAATGGCCTTTCGAGCAACGTCCAAACCGGAAAGATCATCGCGCGGATTTGGCTCTGTGTAACCCAGATCCTTCGCCTTGCGCACCGCTACTGAAAGCGAGTCTCCCTGCGAAAGACGATCACACAGGAACCCAAGCGTCCCGGAAAATGCGCCTTCGATGCTGACGACGTGATCGCCCGTGCGCACTAGGTTCTTAAGCGTCTCGATTACGGGCAGCGCCGCGCCCACAGTCGTCTCGTAATGATAAGCGCGGAAATGACGCCGCGCCTCATTGAGCAAGGCCACCCGTTCAGCCTGCGGGAGCGCGAGCGGCTGCTTGTTGGCGGACACCACATTGATCCCCTGGGCAAACGCCGCGCGATAAGTTTTTTCCATGCCGGGCGCAGCCGAACAATCCACCAGCACCGGATTCGGCAAGCGCGCTAGTTTCTCCAGCAAGGAGCCCACATCGCTGACAATTTTCTTTTGGGCGAGCGCTTGCTGGAGTTTTGCAATCGCTTCAACCGGAGAAATCCCTTCCGGCTCAAACAATGCCCCCGTGCTGGACCCAATGCCCACCAGACGAACCTTCACGTCGTGTTCACGACCAAGCGCCTGATTCTGCCGGTCGATTTGTTTCAACAGGCTGCTTCCGACCACGCCCTTGCCCAGCAGCAAAACGCTGATCTCGGTATGCGCCAAATTAAACGCAGCGTGAACGGTGCGCACTGCCGTGGCCGTCTGGTCTGCATCGACCACGCACGAAATACTCCGGGCTGAAGCGCCCTGTGCAACCGCGCGAACCAAAATACCCGCTTCGCCGATTGAGTTGAGAAACTTGCCCGCCACATTCGGCCGGCCGGCCATATTCTCACCGACCAAAGTCACGAGCGTCACCGGCGATAAAACCGGCTCGATGCGCAGATCGCCCGACTGCAATTCCGACGCCAGCGCGGCGGAAATACTCTGGAGCGCGTTCGCTTCGTCCATCGAAGGAATCACCACCGAGAATGATTGCCCGAGCGTGGATTCCGTCGTCATCCACACACGCACGCCCGCTTCGTTCAGCGCCGCGAGAATCCGGCCACCCAACGGCCGGCCCAATCCCGTCCGCCGTGATTGCACGCCAAGCAGCGTCAACCGTTCCAAACTCGTTACGCAAGTCGGACGATTCGGATCGGGATTCCCCGTGGCATCGATCCGCGTGCCGGGTGCGTCCGGTTGCGTGGTGCTGCGAATCACAAGCGCCGCGCCACATTCGCGCAGCGGAATAATCGTACGCGGGTGAAACATGCGGGTGCCAAAATAAGCCAGCTCCAGCGCTTCGTCGTAGGAAAGGCGGTCGACCGGCGACGCCTCGCGCACGAGCGCCGGGTCCGCGGTCATCACGCCCAACACGTCCGTCCACACCGTTACCGACGTTGCCTTGAGCAATCCCGCGACGAGCGTCGCCGTGTAATCCGAGCCATTGCGCCCAAGTGTGGTCGTTTGTCCATCGCGAGTACGACCAATGAATCCCGTAAAGATTGGCACGTGCCCGGCCAATTTGGGTTCCAAGGCGGCAAATCGCGCCTCCGTTTCGCTTTTCTCGACGGTCGCCGATCCATACGTGCTGTCGGTAACGACGAAATCGCGCGCATCCACTGCCATCGCGGGCACGTCACGCTCGACGAGCGCGCGGGCCAGAAGTATAGCGGAAATCCGTTCACCGACACTGATGATCGCATCCAAGGTTCGCGGCGAACACTCGCGGGTAAGTTCGATGCCGGAGAGGAGCCGCTCGACCGGCGTCAGGATCTCATCGAGATCGTGCTTCATTCCTTTCTGTCCCTGACTGCCAAGAACGGCACGCGCGGTCGAATTCGCCAGTTCGCGGACTTCAGCGAGTTGGCGGCGCGCCTGACTGATGTTTCCTTCTTCCGCCGAACGCGCGGAAAGAATCAGCCAATCCGTGCTGTCACCCAACGCGGACACCACCAAGGCCAGCGGACGCGGGGCCGTAGCCACCAATTCCAAGACACGGGGAAGCCGCCCCGACGTACCGAGCGAGGAGCCGCCGAATTTATAAACCTGCCAAGGTTCGGTCATTAATGGGGAGGTTGCAGATGCAGCGCACGAGTCAAGATAGGGCGAAGCGTCTCCCATTCGATCAAAAAGGCATCGTGCCCATGAATACTCTTCAACGTGGCGCGTTCCACCCGGGCTCCGGCCGCGCGCAATTGCTCGACCAAAATCGTCGCCTGCGCCGGCGTGAATAACTGGTCGGTGTCCACATCCACCACGAGCGCCGACGCTCGCATGCGGCTGACGGCGGGTTGGGTGTCTCCTGGCAGGGGTTGAAATAAATCGTGATGATCCATCGCCGCCAGCTGCAGTTCATAGGCCCGGACGGCAAAACGATTGCGCAGCTTTCTGCCCTGATGTTCGAGGTAGCTCTGAACGGGATAATCCAAGTCAGGCTTCCGCGCCGCGACGGAACGCGGTTGATCGACCTCGAGTCCCGGTTCCGCACGATAGGTGAGGATCGCCAGTTGACGCGCAATTTCCAGCCCGCGTCCGACGTTATCGGGATAGCCCGGATCCAGGCGCAAAATCTGGCGGGCCACGTGATTCCAGCCGACGACCCACGCACTTGCCGTAAGCGTGGTCGCCAGCGGCAGCATGCGTTCAAACCGTTCGGGCGCCAATGCGGCGAGCGTGAGCGTCACCATGCCGCCGAGCGATCCACCGGTCGTCAGGTGAACGTGGCCGATTCCCAGGTGATCGAGCCCTTGCAAAATCGCGCGCGAAATATCCAAACAAGTCAGATCGACGGTTCGCGCCAAGGGAAAGCCTTCCACCCCCGGACCGCTGCTACCGTAACACGAGCCCAGATTATTAAAACAAATCAAACGATAATGCGCCGGATCGAGCGCGCGACCGGGCCCGATCAAGGGCTCCCACCATCCGTTCGCTCCACCCGCCTCGGCATTTCCGGTGAGCGCATGCACGAGCAAAACCGTCGGAACGTCCTTCTGGACGTTTTCCGGTGTATCGCCTTCGCGGCTCCACCACCAGCCGCGCGAACGGTGCTGGCGGACTAGGCCACCTCGCGCCAGCGCCAAGTCGGGCAAAGCGAGTTCAAAGGTACGCGATGAAGGGGAAGCAGTCGGCATGAGAAGTTGGGGCATTTCCTTCCATCTCAAGCGGACTGCACAGCGCAGACGGACATCGGTGGCAGTCGCGCCATCCCTTCCCTCACGATTTTGTATTCGTTAGAAATGAATTTGAAGGGCGGAATGGATGCGAAAGACGGGTTCATCGAGCGGGTGTTTGGTTAAATGAATAGATCGTCAAGATGAGTGAAATAGACAAGTAGGTGACGTGTCATACTTTCTGAGGGATTCGCCTAAGCGTGTCATAGGTTCGTTACGCTTGAAAATCAACCAAAGCCGCGATTCCGGCTTGTTGCGTAAGCATCTCTGGCTAAGGTGAAAATTTCATGGCCAAACGTTCCCA
>JAYVMJ010000042.1:0-5691 GCA_043759025.1 Verrucomicrobiota bacterium
TTTCCCTCGCTGTTTTTCACCAGCCGATCCTCGATCAAAACGGGAAACGTCGTCCCGTCTTTCCGTCTAAAGATACGCTCAAATGCCGCTGGCGGCGGCATTCCCGCCAACTTGGCTTGAGCGGCCACCCGCGAGATTTCCGGATTGGCCGCGATTTCCCACACGTATCGCCCCAACAACTCCTCCCCGGCGTAACCCAACATTTTCAACTCGGCTTGGTTGATCCGCGAGAGACGCCCGTCCGCGTCGACTTCGTGATATCCCGTCGGGGCATGGTCGAAAAGATCCTTGAATTCCTCCCGACTCCGACGGAGTTCCACTTCCGCCCTCTTCCGTTCATGAATATCCATCAAAAACGCCGCCAATCCTTCGCCGTTCGGGAAAAGCCGTACGTCCAACCAGCGACCGAGCAAGGGCGAGAGAATCTCAAAAGCCACCGGCTCCCGCCGGCTCATCGCCGCGCGATAGTAAGGCTCGACCGGGGTTCCCACGAGCCCCGCAAACGCCTCCCAGATCGATCGCCCCAGCATCTCATCCCGCTTCCGTTTGAGGAGCACTTCGCAACCGTCATTCACGAAAATGAAACGCCAGTTTTCATCCAACGCGAAACAGGCCTCGGTCATTCCGTGCATGATCACGGCCAGTCGGCGATCACTGGCATGCAGTTGCCGCTCCTTCTCCCGCAAAGCGCTCTCGGCGCGCTTCCGCTCAGTGACGTCACGGATCACTCCGAGCAAATTACCATCAGGCATCAGCGTCGCAATCACCTCGGCACTTACCGAGGCACCGTCTTTCCGCCGGAATTGCCACTCCCGGTGATAATCGGACTCCGAGAGGATCGCTTCCAGCGCTGGCGCCACCTTTGGAATCTCGCTCGGTAACACGATGTCAGCCGCGTGCCGACCAATCAATTCCTCCCGGGAATAGCCCAACATCCGGCAAATGCTGGGATTGGCGTCGACGTAATAACTCCGCGAATCTGCAATGAGAATGCCATCCGGCGCATACTCAAAAAGAGTCCGATACCGCGCATCACTGACGCGCCGCGCCTGCTCCATTCGTTTCTGCTCACCGATGTCGCGCAGAATTTTCGAAGTGCCGACCATCCGGCCACGACTGTCCCGGATCGGTGAAATCGTCACGGACACCTCGATCGGCTGCTGATTTTTTCCCATCCGGACCGTTTCCATCGAGCAGACGGTTTCGCCTTTTTCCAGTCGCCCGAGAATTTCAGCCTCTTCGTTTTTCCGCTCTGCGGGCATGAGCGTCGTTCCCGGCCGGCCGATGATCTCGGCGGCGGAATAACCGAGGATCATTTCCGCGGCTGCATTCCAACTTGTGACCGTTCCGTGCAGGTCCTTGCCGATGATCGCATCGTTGGACGATTCCACGATCGCCGCCAGCCACGCCGCAGATTCCTCGGCTTTCCGGCGTTCCGATATGTCGCTCATGACAGTGAGCGCACAGGTCTCATCGTGGAGGGAAATCAGACGGGATGAGACTTTGAATCGGGCGAGCCGTCCCTCGCCGAGGCGGAGGTCCGTTTCGTAATTCAGGCATTCGCCTTTTTCCCGGAGGGTCCGCATAAAATCGGTTCTCTCCTCCTCATTTTCCCAATTGCTGTACTCCTGGGTTGGGTTCCCAACCACTTTGTCAGGTGTGCTGCCCCACAGCCGGCAGGTGGCTTCGTTGGCGCGGATCACAGTTCGGTCGGAGAGCCGGACAATGACGAGGCAATCGGGACTCATTCGAAAGGCTTTGGCAAAGAGCTCTTCGCTTGCCTGAAGCGCACCGCGCGCGTGATCACCGCTCGCGATTTGCTTTTGCAGCTCCGCGTTGATGCTTTGCAACTCGGCCGTCCGTTCCGCCACACGGTGCTCAAGCTGGTTGGTCAACTCCTGCATTTTTGCCTCTGTGCGCTTCCGGGTGGCGATCTCCGCAGCCAACGCGGAATTCACCTGCCTCAACTCCCCGGGGCTCGGGGCTCGGGCTGCGGTGGGTACGAGACGGAACAAACCATACGCGGTGGGCAACGAAATCGCTGCCGTCAGGGCCTTGGCGATTCCGGCCAACCAGTAGTCGGGATGCCAAATGGTCCAGATTTCAAACAAGTGCGTGACTCCACAGGCAAAAATGAAAACCGCGAAGCAGAGATAGATCCACCGGAAGTCCAAATCCTTCTTTTCCCGAACGTACCACGCGAGCGACAGGGGAATCGAAAAATAGGCCAGCACGATCGCCGCATCGGAAACTACATTCAACCACACCAGCGACGGTTGCCACAGAAGGGCGTCGCCCTGCGACAGGAAATTATTTGGTGAATGCATGACCACTAAATTTAAATCACTGAATATCGAAAAAACAGATCGCTCGGCCCAAGCACGATCAGCCCGTTCCTCCGCACTATGGACCGCTCGAAGCCGTTACGCTCTGTCCCAACGTCCACGCTAAATTCAACGCCGACGTGATCCGGCTGAAGTTTCCGAACTCCACCGGCTTCACGATGTAATTTTCCGCGCCGAGGCGGCCGCACTCGATGATGTTCCGGTCTTGCAGCGATCCAGTTAGCACGACCACCGGGATCGGCCGCGTTGCCTGGTTTTTCTTCATCTGCCGGAGAACCTCCATCCCGGAAATCTTTGGGAGATTCAAGTCGAGCAACACCAGCTCGGGCGGCCGGCTCAACCGGCCTGGGTAACTGCCCGTTCGATTCAAGTAATCGAGCGCTTCCTCGCCATCCACCACGACCTTCACCGGATTGGTCAAACGCGCGCGCGTGAAGGCGCGAACGACCAATTGCGCGTCGGTTGAATTGTCCTCGACCAACAAAATCTCTCCGGTCGATTCGCCGTCCACCGGGACCAACGGCGTGTCCGTCTCGCTGAATTCCTGATTGGACGATAACAGGTCGGCGACGGAAACCTGCAATGCGTTCGCGAGATGCCCCACACTCCGCAGCGTCAAATTTCGCCCGCCACGCTCGATGTCCGCGACATACGTGCGGTGCAAATCTGCTCTCCAAGCGAGCTCCTCTTGAGTGATGCCCAGTTTGAGCCGATGCAGGCGAATCGCAGATCCCAAGCGGACTTGGAGCGAAATCTCGTCGCTAGTCATCGGTTTTTCTTTGGGAAGCTGCGGATTCATCATGTCAGTGTTTGAGAGACAGCCCGGTTGCGTTTTAAAAGACGGCAAAAGGACAAGGGAATGATGAAGATGCGTTTGATTTTTCACCAACGCCCACTCTACCGGATTTCCGGTACACCATTTTTTGCATCGGGGAACTAAGACTTCGACTGCGAAACGGAAGGGATTCGATCGCGGGTGAAATTCAAAATACGCGTCTTGGGGAAAACGCGGAGTAGCAATAAGCTTACGGCCGCCAAAACCATAGCGGCCCCCGACATTTAAGCAAGCGCGCACCGGTCGCCCGGCACCGTCGCGCATACACCGCGCAACTATCGATTCAGCCTAAAAGGCTGAGTTCAATCGAACCACGGATCGAACAGATACAGAAAATTGCATGATAAGTGCCTCTATAAGTTCATTCACCTGCGAGGTGAATGCCAGGAATCTCTCAAATGATTGACCATCCGTGCCCATCCGTGAAATCCGCGGTTTCAGCAGCGGAATTTAGGTTTAGTCGAACTACGGTTTAAGCACCGACTCGTGCATCGTCGCGTGGTTCAACCGCGACCGAACGATCTTGGCGAGGCTGGTGAGGTCGAACGGCTTCGACAGATAGTTAACACCTTCCTCCAAACGCAGGTCCTCGGTGGTCACGTCGTTGCTATATCCACTCAACCGTCTCGCCGGTCGCATCGTGCAGCGCCGCCGCCACGATGCTGGTGTGGAGCATCCCGCCGTTTTTCGTGCGTCGCCGGCTGATCAATTCCGTCTGGCCACCGGCGCGAACGACCTGTGCAATCATCTCCAGATAATCCGCCTGGTTTTCCTCCGGCACCGTGGGACAAACCCCGCCGATCACCTCGCCTTCCGTCCAGCCAAACATGCGAAACGCCCCGGCATTCCATCGCACAATTTTTCCCTGAAGATCCAGCCCTAGAATCGCCACCGGCGCCGAATCGAAAATGGTCTGGAGCATCCGGCTCGTGCGCTGAAGCGCGTCCAGCGCCTGCTTGTGCTGGTTGCGCCGGTGACTTTGCTCCAACGCTCGGCGAACGGCCGGCCCCAGTCGCGCGAGCCGGTCCTTCAACAAATAATCCGACGCACCGAGTTTCATCGCCTCGACCGCCATTTCTTCGCCGGTCATGCCCGACACCAGCAGGAACGGAAATTCCAGTCCGGTTTCCTTCAACAGTTCCAGCGCCTCAATCCCGCCAAACCCCGGCAATGAATAATCCGACATGATGACATCCAAACCCGGATGAAGCCCGCTGAGATAATCCGCCTTCGTGTCGACCCGCCGCCAATCGGGCTCAAAGCCGTCGCGGCGCAACACCAAGACGATCAGATCCGCGTCCCTGGGATCATCCTCGATCAATAAAATTCGCAGGGGTTGCGCCATGATCCATACCAATGAAAAAACAGATTGCAAACGGCTCCGCGAAGTCGCCCCACCTGTATGCGTTTCAACGCCGTAGCTTCCCCGACCCTTCCGTCTTGCCAGCCTCGGCTCCGGCCTCTGTTCTCCTACTTCGCATCCGCCATGACCTCCGCCCAAATCCGCCAGTCATTCCTCGATTTCTTCGCCTCGAAACAACACACGATTGTGCCCTCATCGTCGCTTATGCCGTCGTCGCCCAATCTGCTGTTCACCAACGCCGGCATGAACCAGTTCGTGCCCTACTTCCTCGGCGACCAAACCGCCCCATGGAAGCGCGTAGCCGACACCCAGAAGTGCATCCGCGCCGGCGGCAAACACAACGACCTCGAGGACGTCGGTTTCGATACCTACCACCACACGATGTTCGAGATGCTGGGCAACTGGTCCTTCGGCGATTATTTCAAAAAAGAATCGCTGACGTGGGGCTGGGAATTGCTGACCGGCGATCCCGCCAAAGGCTGCTGGGGCATTCCCGCGAAGCGTCTTTTCGCGACGGTCTACCAGCCCGACAAATCCAAGGGTGATCCCGCCGATTTCGACCAGGAAGCCTACGGCATCTGGGCCGGCCTGTTCAAAGCCGCCGGACTCGATCCCGTCATCCACATCGTCAACGGCAACAAGAAGGACAATTTCTGGATGATGGGCGACACCGGTCCGTGCGGCCCGTGCTCCGAAATCCATTTCAACTTGCTTGCTTCCGACGATGAGACTGAAGGCCGCAAAGGCGTCAACTCCTCCAGCCCGCGCTGCATCGAAATCTGGAATCACGTCTTCATCCAGTTTAACGCACGCGTAACAAAATCAAAGCAGGTTCCCTCACCTGATGGTTCATCATTCTTCAAAGTACCTATTGAATGGTCATTCGATCCTCTCGCCGCCAAACACGTCGACACCGGCATGGGCTTCGAACGCGTCGCCGGCATTTATGCGACGACGAAAGGTTTCAAGGATTTCTCGGCGGAGCCATCGAACTACAACGCCGACGTCTTCAAACCGACCTTCGACAAGATCGCCTCACTCTCCGGTAAAACCTACACCGGCACCGTTCCCACCGAACGCACCGGTCTGAGTGAACAACAGCAGATCGACATCACCTTCCGCGTCCTCGCCGACCACGCCCGCTGCGT
>JAYVMJ010000043.1:0-4837 GCA_043759025.1 Verrucomicrobiota bacterium
CGACGGGTTTGGGATCGAAGATGCCGGGCGGCTATTCGCTACGAAAGGAAGGCGGTTCGGTCATTTTGGGGCGCGACACCTGTGTGACGGCGGAGAAAATGTGGCTTTGGCGGGAAATGGAATGGCCTGAGATCAAAGCCGAACCGTCGCACGAGGATCAAGAATGGCGGATGCTTTTAATTTTCGCCGCCGTCTGCGGAGTATTTGGGGTGGCGGGAACTCTCGCGAAGCATTTGGCCCCGGATCTCCCATGGCTGGCGAAGGGGCTTTTTCTGATCGGATTGCTTGCGGGCGGCTGGGACGCCGCGGTGGACACGTGGGAAAATCTGAAGAAGCGTGAGATCGATATTCATTTCCTGATGCTCGCGGTCGCGGTCGGGTCGGCGTTTATCGACGCATGGGGTGAAGCGGTTTTGCTGCTGTTTTTATTTTCCGCCTCGGGGGCGATGGAAGAATACGCGCTTGATCGCACGCAGCGCGAAGTCAGCGCATTGCTGAAAACCTCGCCTAAACGGGCGACGCTGGTTTTGGCGGACGGACAGGAAAAGGAAGTGCCGGTCGAGGAGCTGCAATTGAAGCAACGCGTGCGCGTGCGGCCGGGCGGGGCGTTCGCGGCGGATGGAACCGTGGTCAGCGGCAAAAGTGCGAGCGATGAGTCCACGCTCACCGGTGAGGCGAATCCGGTCGAAAAAGCGATCGGTGATGCTGTTTTCAGTGGTACGATCAATTTGTGGGGCGCGCTTGATTACGAAGTGGTGCGTCTTCCGTCGGAAAGCACGTTGCAAAAAATTATCCGTCTCATCCAGACCGCGCAAAAGCTGAAGGCTCCGAGCGAACGTTTCACGGACAAGTTTGGCACGGGTTATACCTATGTGGTGATCGGCGGCTCGGCGGCGATGTTTCTGGTGTGGTGGCTCGGGTTCCATTTGCCAGCATTCGTGAACACCGACGAAACGCGCTCGGCGTTTTACCGCGCGATGACGCTGATGGTCGTGGCGAGTCCGTGCGCATTGGTGCTGTCGATTCCGTCGGCGATCCTCGCGGCCATCGCGTGGGGCGCACGCCACGGCGTGTTGTTTCGCGGCGGCGCGGCGATTGAAAAGCTCGCCGATGTCGAAGTCGTGGCCCTCGACAAAACCGGCACGCTCACGACCGGCGAATTGGAGGTCATCAACTACGAGAGTTTTCCCGCCGGCCGCGAAACCGCGGTGATGGAACTCGCCTACGCTTTGGAAGCCAGTTCGGAGCATCCGCTCGCCCGCGCGATTGTGCGCGACGCGAAGGCGCGCGGGGTTCGCGCGATTCCGCTGGAGGATTTTCAAAATATCGTTGGGCAGGGCGTTCGTGGGCGCGTGGCGGGCGGACAAGCGTTGCTGGGCCGCAGGGAATTGTTGGGAGCCGGTCCGCTGGCGGGCTGGGCGGAGAAATTGCCCCCCGCCCCGGCGGAACTGGCGGAGGTGTGGGTGGTGGGCAAGGACATGCTCGGGCGCGTGCTCTTGCGCGACCAGATCCGTTCGCAATCGAAGGCGGTGCTGACGGAGTTGGCCCGGCATCACATTCATACGGTGATGCTCACGGGGGATCGCCGGCAGGCGGCGGAAACCGTGGCGCGTGAACTCGGGGTGAGTGAAGTGCGCGCTCATTTAACCCCGGAACAAAAGGTCGAGGCGATTCAGGCGTTGCGGCTGGGCCCGCCAGCGCGACGCGTGGCGATGGTGGGTGACGGAGTAAATGACGCGCCGTGCCTGGCCGCCGCCGATGTGAGTGTCGCGATGGGCGCGCGCGGCAGTGATGCGGCGCTGGAGCAGGCGGAGGTTATCCTGATGGATGATCGCATCGAAAATTTCCTCGCGGCGCACCGCCTCAGTCGTCGGGCAAGGGCGATCATCCGGCAAAATCTGTCGATCTCGCTGGGCGTCGTGATAATCATGGTGATCGCGACCGCTTTAGGCGCGGTGCCGTTGGCGATCGGCGTCGCAGCACACGAAGGCAGCACTCTCGTGGTCTGTATCAATTCGCTGCGTCTGCTCTTTGGAAAAAACGAGTGACGTGCCGGCGAACGGCGCGGCGATCACGTCGCGTTTGATTTTCCGGTTTCCATCACGCTGTTAAGCGCACGGGCGAGGTCTTCCCCGCTAAATGGCTTGTACAGCACTTCGCAAATGGGGAGGGCGGCGAGTTTGGCGCCACCGGCGTCGCGACCGTAGCCAGTGACGATCACCGCGGGGATTTCACGGCCCAACGCCCGGACGCGGTGGATAAGTTCGATGCCAGTCATGTGCGGCATGGTGAGATCGGTTACAATCGCTTGGAAACGCGAGCGCTCGCGCTGGTAGGCGGAGAGGGCTTCACGGGGATCGCGAAATACCACCACGCGGTAGCCGAGCTGTTGCAGTCGCGCGGTGACAAATGCCGCGACGGTTGACTCATCGTCGACCACGAGAATTTCCTGCATTTGTCCGCGCGGTGCCGGACTGGCCGGGGCGGAGGCGCGGGCGTTTTCGCCGGAGAGCGGAAAGAAAAGATCGAAAGTCGTGCCGCTTTCCGGGCTGCTCCGGACGCGAAGCGCTCCTTGGTGGCCGGCGAGAATTCCCTGCACGATCGAGAGTCCCAAGCCAGTCCCTTCGCCCTGTTGTTTCGTGGTGAAAAACGGATCGAAAATCCGATTGAGGGTTGTGGGTGTCATGCCGTGGCCATTGTCGGTCACGGTCAGGCGAAGCGACGGGCCCGCGGTGAGGTCAGGCATCTCGGCCGACAACTGTGCGTCGACCAGGACGCGTTGCAGGCAGACTTCAAGCCGGCCGGGCCGGTCGCCGATGGCGTGCACGGCGTTGGTGCAAAGATTGAGGACGACCTGTTGAATCTGGGTCGAGTCGGCCCGCACGATCCCGCTTTCGAGTTTGGATGAAATGGCGATGGTCGCCGGGGTCGAAGCGCGGATCAGGCGGAGAGCTTCCGCGATGGGCTGGGCGAGATCAAGCGGTACAAGTTCCGCGGTGCCGCGCCGGGAAAAAGTCAGGATTTGGGCGACGAGATCCTTCGCGCGCAGACCGGCGGTGCGGATTTCCTGCAGCTGGGACATCAACTCGGTATCTTTGTCCGCGTTGAATCGGGCGAGCTCGCAGTAACCTAAAATGCCGGTGAGAATATTGTTGAAATCATGGGCGATGCCGCCGGCGAGAGTGCCGACACTTTCCAGCTTTTGAGACTGGAATAATTGGGCTTCAAGGCGCCGTCGTCGTTCCTGATCCGCCAGCCATTCGCTGATGTCTTCCTCGAGGATAAGGTGAAGCCCGATCTTGCCGTCGGGACTCCGGATGGGGGAAATGGTGGTGCGGACGTGAGCCGTGACGCCGTCCTTGCGGCGATTCGCGAGTTGGCCGTGCCATGATTCGCCGCGCTGCACGGTGGTCGCGACTTCGTCGAGCAGGGCCGGCGACACGAGGTCGGAGCGAAGCATGCGGGTGTTTTGGCCGATTAACTCCTCCGCTTTATATCCGGTCAGTTGCGCAGCGCGTGGGTTGGCAAACACGATGGTATTATCGGGCGTGGCAATGATGACGCCGACGGGACTCTGCGCGATGGCCTGCGAGAGCATCCGGATTTCCTCGACTTGGTTGGCAAGCAGGAGATTGCTCTCTTTCAGCTCGCCGGTGCGCTGCGCAACGAGTTTTTCCAGCCGGGTGTTTTCGCGTCGCTGGAGAAAAGTGATCAACCAACCGCCAAAGGAAATGAACCCGATCACGGAAAAAGCGTAGACGGCGTAAGCGAGAAAGCTGCGGTACCACGGAGGGCGAATGGAGAATGCCAGTGACGCTTCCTGTCCAATGACGCCGTCGGATTTTGGACGGACATGCAGAATATACCATCCTTCTTTGAGTCGGTTAAACACGGCAGTGCCGCTGCCGCCGGTGGAAACCCATTCATTGCCGGCGCCCTCCATCATGACGTCAAACGTCACAGGTCCCGCAAAAGGGTTTCCCGGAGCGAGAAAGTGAACGTTCAGCGAGTTGTCTGAATAATTGAGGGGAGCCAGCCCGCGTTCCACGGAAAAGAGGGTTCGATTGCTGGAGACAAGATCGACATGGGTAATAATTGCGCGAAGCGGCATCGGCGGGGCGACCGGAAGTGACGGATCGAAGCGCGCCAGATGGCGGTCGGAGTCCATCCAAACAACCCCATTATCTTCGAAGGTGAAGTAGTAGGGGCGCAGTCCGGGGGGCATCCGCTCGTGGATGTTTTGCCAGCGGCCATGGTGATTCTCGAGAATCTGCACCGTGCCGTTCGCGGCGATCCAGAGCCTCCCTCGCGCGTCGAGACCGGGCCTTCCGGCGATTTCGGTGAGGCCGGGATATTTAACATTAAAATTGGTGTCGGGCAAAAACTGGCGGGTCGTCTCGTCGAAACGCAGAATTTTGTCGGCAATGTTGAAGCCGACAACTCCGCCGATCTCAAAGACCTGGGCCCAGCCCTCGGGCACGCCGTTTTTTTGATCAAACAGATCGGTGGCCAGTCCGTCTTTTTCCACCCTGATGCGCCCGACCCGCCCATTGCCGAGTTCCATCCAAACGGTGCCGCTTTTGTCTGTGACCGTATTAAAAACATTGCCCAGTCCGGGAACCGGGATTCGCTCGACGACAACTCCGCCATTTTCCGGGCGTAACCAGCCAATTTCATTTCTCGCACCGTAAAGCCAGCGTCCGTTGCGTGGTGCAGGATCGATGATGCGAAGGTTGTCGCTTTTCGGCGCGAATAAACTCCAACCCGAACTGTTGCGGAAATAAGCTCCGTGATCGGTTCCGACGACTGGGAATCCAAGTGCCGCGGAGAAAGAATA
>JAYVMJ010000044.1:0-6856 GCA_043759025.1 Verrucomicrobiota bacterium
CAAGGGCGGCGCCCGCCGGTCGATGCGGTGAAGATCGATGAATTGGTTAACTATTTTCCTTACGACTACGCCGGACCGGATCGTGTCGGGGCAAAGGGCGAACTTAGCGGACCGCCCTTTGCGGCGCATCTGGAAGTCGCGAGCGCTCCGTGGGCACCGGAGCACCGGTTGCTGCGCATTGGTTTGAAAGGACGTGAAGTTTCCGATGCTGAGCGACCGGCGGGAGGGCCGCTTGTCGCGATCGCGAAGAACGTGACACTGCAGGTGAAATTTAATCCGGACATCGTGCAGGCTTATCGTTTGATCGGCTATGAGGACCGGCTGCCGGCCAAGGAAGATTTCAATGACGATAAAATCGAGGTCGGCGAAATCGGGGCCGGGCACGCCGTGACTGCGCTTTATGAAGTGGTACCGGTCGGGATCGAGATGCCAGTCGCCTCGGGTGCTGATCCGCTCAAGTACCAGAAGACGAAGACGGACCATTCGAATTCGAAGGCCGGAAATCCCGAATCGGCCGAAATGTTAACCGTCCAAATACGCTACAGGGATCCGGCGGGCGACGTGAGCAACCGGCTGGAGTTTCCGCTTTACGACAGGGGGACGCGTTTCGCCGACGCGACCGAGGATTTCAAGTTTGCGTCGTCGGTGGCGGCGTTCGGCATGATCTTACGGGATTCGCCGTACAAGGGATCGGCGACGGTGGCCAATATCGCCGCATGGGGCCGAGCTGGGGTTGGCCGCGATGCCGGCGGTTATCGGAATGAATTCCTCGGGCTGGTCGAGCGATCGAAGAGTTTGTTGCAATAATTAGGGAAAGGGGATGTGCCGCGGGCATTGGGGAAGGACCGTTGGAGGCAACGGACCCTACCGGTTCTGAAGGCAGATCGAGTCTGATTGCGATCGTTTGCCGGATCGGAGGGTAGCGCGGGTCTCCGGAAAGGCGGCGATGCGGTGGGTTTGGTGCCTCGGGGCTTGCTCCGAGGATTTTTTCTTTTGATTCTGTGCGCATGGCTATTTTCGGTCCATTTTCCACGGTGAGAGCGCAGTCGGGGAATGAGCCCCGCTTTGCGGCGGCGCATGAATACCTCGCGGATTTGATCAATCCACATTCGGCGGCCTTCCGCCGTTTGAATCAAATCGCAGCGGGTGTGACGGAGCGCGTGGACCTTGCCGGTGGTGCGTTTGCGTTGGAGCAGGTTTACAATGCCAAGCCTCGGGCGGACGTTTTTCTTGAATCGCACCGGAAGTACATCGACGTGCAATTGGTGCTCGTCGGGGTGGAGCGGATGGAGGTGATCGACATCTCGCGGTTGACCGTGAGCCAGCCGTATCTGGCCGAGCGGGATTTGATTAAGTACGCCGATTATACCGCCACCTCGCACCTCACGATGAACGCAGGAAACGTCGCGATCTTTTTCCCAGTCGATGGCCATCTCTCGACGCTGCTGCCGGACGCCGGTCCGGTGCTCGTACGGAAATCCGTGGTCAAGGTTCCGGTCGACTAAAAGGCGCTTGCGCTGGTGCCGGGCGGCGCGGCGTTGGCGGAAAAACGATCATGAATTATCGTCATCACTTTCATGCGGGGAATTATGCGGACGTCTTCAAGCACGTTCTGCTCGTTCAGCTCATCCGGGCGATGCAGCGAAAGGAAAAAGGTTTTCTGTATCTCGATACGCATGCCGGGCGGGGCGGCTACGATTTGTCGATCCCCTCGGCACTGCCCGACGGCCGTGTGCGCGAACCGGAGTTCCCGGCGGGGATCGGACGTTTTTGGGACGCGACGACGGCCCAGTCGCCGGTGATTGAGGATTATTTGGCGCTGATCCGGCGGTTCAACGATCGCCAAGGAGCCACGGGGCCGGAATTGAAATTCTACCCCGGTTCTCCCTGGGTGGCGAAGCTGTTGCTTCGGGCGCAGGATCGAATGGCGTTGTTTGAGTTGAGGGCGGACGATGCGGAGGCATTGGATTTTGAGTTTGCCCGGGAATCGCGGGTGAAGGTGCAGGGGATTGATGGCTACACCGGTTTGAAAGCAGCGTTACCACCGCCGGAAAAACGCGCTTTGGTGCTCATCGATCCGCCGTTTGAGAGCAAAGACGAGTTCGCGGATATTCTGACTGGACTCAGGGACATGCACAAACGACTGCCGAGCGCCGTTTGTGCGGTGTGGTATCCGGTGACGGAACGAGTGCGGGCGGATGGGTTTCACCGGGCGTATCTGGAATCGGCACCGCCACCCACGCTGTATGCGGAAATCCGCATTGCGGGAGACAGTTCGCAACTGCGGATGAAAGGGTGCGGGTTGTTCATCCTTAATCCGCCTTGGCAAATTGAAGGGGAAATCCGCAGCGTCTTGCCGCTGCTGGTGGAGCGGTTGAAAGTGGACGCGGGTGCCGGCTTCGAGTGTGGGTGGCTCGTGCCTGAGCGGTGAGGAAGGCGTACGGTGGGCGTCTTTGCGTCGCGAACGCTTTAGGGCGGGTAGGGCGCTTTATCCTTAAAGCGCCGTTAAGGATGTGCGATTGCGGTAGCCGTGCGCGAAGTTCCTGAGGCGGCGGATTAGGGATAATCCGCCCTACCGTCCTGAACTTCGATTCGCTTTTTCTTTCCGCGAGAATCGCGGGCAACCGCGGCGTCAGGCCAATAAAAAACCCGGCCGAAGCCGGGTTGGATTTGCCCCGGAGCAGTTAAGCCTTACTCGAGCTGGGAACGTTGGGTGACGCTGAGCGACTTGATTGGCAGCAGTTTCACTTCCACGCAGGGATTGATGAGCGCGGGTGGTTTGAAGAGCAGGCGGCCCGAGGAAAAATCGCGCGTCATGGCGTTCTTAACCGGGGTCAACGCCGCAGCCAGAGCGGCCAGCGGGCGTTTGCGGAGATGATTTGGGAAGTAGGTCATCGCGTTGAGGGGGGCTTGGGGTTTTAGAAAACGGCGGGTCAATGCCGTACAAGGTGAGAACCGGATCGAGGATGTTTTGTTCCTCAAAATTCGGTAAAAACCTGTGCGCATGCTGGCTAAAAGACATGCGCACAGGTTGTGTTTCCGCTGCTATGCCACCTCACGGTGCAGATCGGGCGCACTGGCCGGAGCCAGGTGCTTTTTCGGCAACGCGATGGTGAGCACGCCGCGAGCGACGGACGCCTGCAACGCTTCGTAGTCAAACCCGGCCCCGAGCCGCAGCTTGAGCTGGTAGTCGCGTTGCACCTTTTCAAGGTGTAAGGCCTGCCAGTTAACGCGGACGTGGTGGGTCTTGCGGGCGGTCACAAATACGTCGGGGCCTTGCGTGGCGATCTCGATGCCGCTGGCGTCCACGCCTGGCACGTACACGACGAGCTTGAGGCCCTGCGCCATGTCGATGCAGTCATAGTGCGGCGAACGGAAGTCCGGCGAAGCAGACTCGATGCTCGGGCAGCGATTATGGTGATTACGATGGATGATGGTATGCATGGTTTCTCCTCTCGTCGGTTTTAGACCGCCGGGACTCCTGGGAGCTGAGGTTAACCGATTTACGGTTTTGTCAGGTCAGGCAGCCCGTGCCGGTGGCTTTCTTGGACCACATGGCAATGGTCTGGCGCATCTGATGGTTGCAGCATGCCTGTTGGACGGCCTTCGTAAGCGAAGTGCCATCCGGGCGGTGCTGAACTTTAAGCGTCGGTGCCATGTTGGTCTATCGAGAGCTAAAATGCACAACCCATGCCGGCCGCCAAATATTTTTTGAGAATCTACAAATACAGTTGGGATATATTTCGGGGCTGATCTGCGGACTGGCGATCGATGAGGAGAGTGAAAATGCTGGCGGATGCGGGGCTTGCGTGGGCGGTGCGACGTTGGCAGCCTGCGTTTTATGAAACCATTGACTGATGGGACGACCACGGTGGCGGAACTGCGGAAACGTGTGCTCGCCTTCGTGCACGAGCGGGATTGGGAGCAATTTCACTCACCCAAAAACCTCAGCATGGCGCTGGCGGCAGAGTCAGGCGAGTTGATGGAGCATTTTCTGTGGGCCGAGTCGAAGGACTCGCTGAAGCTCGCGCACGATCCGAAAAAGCGTCCCGCCATCGAAGAGGAGATCGCGGACGTAGTGATCTACGCCTTGGAGTTCGCTAATATTTGCGGCATCGATCTCGCCGCCGCGATCGAGCGAAAAATGGCCGCGAACGCCAAAAAATATCCGGTGGAAAAAGCCCGCGGTCGCGCGGAAAAGTACACGGAGCTTTGAGGTTTTCGATTTTTGATGATTGATTTTCGATTGGAGTATCCTGTGACGGTAGTCGACAATCGCGGTCGGCGATGAGGCGCGTGTTTTTGGCAATTAGCGCAAAAAAACGGCGCACCGAAGTGCGCCGCGATTGAATTCTGAAATCAAAAATCGAGAATCAAAAATCCATTCAGGCGATTCCGCCGTAACTGAGATAGTCGTCGAGATCGAGCAGGTCGGAGAATGACCGGACGTCATCCCGGGCCGAATTGTGCGCCTTCAGCGTGCTGGCGATCCATTCGTGACCTTCGGCGCCGCCCGGACCGCGGAGTTCGACCCATGCCGACCAAGCGTTGACATCATAGGGCAGTTTCTTCGCGTGGGCGTTCACAAATTCGAGAATTTGGATGTCGGTTTTGCCGGATTTGATCTCGGCCAGCATCACCTCTTGATCGATGCCCGTGAAGCCAAAGAACATCTGATCGAGCGGGCAGTTGTAGTGATACTCGGCATTTTTACCGGCGAGTGTAGCGCGTGCTTTGTCGAGCAGTCTGCCGAGATGGGCATAACCGCCAATGCGAACGCGGACGCTGCGCGGTGGATGTTGGGTGAGGTCTGGCTTACTGTAGTTAATCATATTTTTTAGTTAGGGAGAGGGAATGCGGGGACCGCGGTGGCAGGCGCAACCGGGGCTGCACGCGGCGACGGGTGAGGCGGCTGGGGATGACTTATCACGTCCGCTGATCAAACCATAGCCACCCATCACCACCCGTCGCACGGGTTGGCCGGTTTCGGGGTGTGACTCAAGTGGAGTGGCCTTCATGCTTTGGACGATTTCGAACTGCACAGGGACCTCGTTGGGGCGTTGGGGAACGGTTTCATAAACGTAGGTGGCCATGCGGGGTCGTGTGACTGGGAGCAGATTTGGGCTTTTAGCAAGGCGGGAACTCAGCTCAGCTGGAGAGAAAATCCCATGAAGACCAATGCTGCGCTCGAACGCTACTATGTCCTGCCGTGCTGTCTGTTGTTACTTAACTTGTGTAACGAGATTGCGGCCTACAAGGCACGATTGATTTATGATGGCGTACTCCGGACGATGGCCATCGTGGCGATGGTCTTATTTGGTTCGTCGGTCGTCGCCTTTGCGGTCGCTCCCGGTCTTATCTGGACGGTGCAATCGCTGCGAAGAACAAGCCGCAGCACGGCTGGCGGCATTGGCGAAATATGCTTTCTTGCTGGGCTCGGCGTTTTGATTTTCTGGCTTTACTATAGAAACTATCTGTTGGGAACGCAGTATATCCTGCCGGCGATGTGGAGGAATAAGTAGTCACGCCGGTAGATTTCAAGAGGGAGTGGGTCCCCACCTAAGGACGCGTCAACAAACAACCTTTACAACTTAGTTTTCTTTCTGGGCCGAATGGTGTAGTTCCATTCCCCATGAAAAATATCGGGGTTAACTGTAATCGTCGCGAATTCCTTCTCCGATATTTTGCGTCCCACCGGATAGCGGCGCCGGTCCAGGCGACAGGTTACGGTCAAGCCCTTGGCGGTGGTGGTGCCGGCAATCAGGCGCACGACGGTTTCATAATCTCGGAGCGGTTCGCCGCGCCAGTTCGAGGAGATGAAGGAGAACAAGCGATGTTCCACCTTGTTCCATTTGCTCGTGCCCGGAGGAAAATGACAGACGAGGAGAGCCAGGCCGGTCTCGTCGGCCAGTCGCTGCAGTTCCAGCTTCCACTGCCGCAGTCGATAGCCGTTGCTGCCGCCCCCGTCTGCGGTGATCACGAGTTGTTGGCTCTTCGGATACAACCGCCGGCCTTCGCACCGCCACCAACCGCGGATCGAGGCGACGGCGAAGGCCCCGGTGTCGTGATCGGTCCCGACGTTGACGAAGCCGGTGTTCCGGCCCAGATCGTAGATGCCGTAGGGATAGGCCCGCGGTACCGTCGGGCCGGGAAAGTCGTGGCCCTGGACCTGCTGCGGGGCTTTGGCCGCACGCCACTGTCGGCCTTTATTGCTGTAGTTGCCGATCAGCTCCTTCTTTTTTGTATCCACTGAAATCACCGGATCGCTTCCCGCCAAAGCGCGCCGGACCTGGGCGTTAATGTGTTGAAACTGGGCATCGCGATCCGGGTGATCATTCCCCTCCTCGGTCTTGCGGTTGCCCTGCAGGCTGTAACCGAGTTGCGCCAGCAGCTGCGCGACCTTTTCATGGCTGACGGGATGACCATCGGTCGTGAGCGCAGCCGCGAGGGTGCGCGTGCTCTTGTTGGTCCAGCGCAGGGGCGATTCCGGGTCGCCACGCGCCAAGGGTTCGACCAGTCCCTCCAACGCCCGAAGCAACTCGGGATCGCGCGTCAAAAGCGCGGGGCGTCCTCCCCCGGGCCGGCGCATGCGCCCGGCCGCCAGCGGAGCACCCTCCAGTTCCTGGATGCCTTTTATGATGGTTACGCGCGACAGACCACAGGCGCGGCTCACGAGCGATACCCCGCCATAGCCCAGTTGCCGCGCCTCGTTCGCGGCGGTCAATCGCCTGGCTCGCTCATCAAGATGAGGCCAAAGCGGCACGAACTTTTTCTTCAGCAGCTGGAGTGCGATCACGGCTCCTACGCCTAAACAAAAACAACTCCGTTGTATAGTTTATTTATTGACGCCTCCTAA
>JAYVMJ010000045.1:0-1861 GCA_043759025.1 Verrucomicrobiota bacterium
GACTTTGTCGAGCACCAACACGGGAGCCTTCACCGAGATCACGATCGTATTCTTAAAAACCAGCCCCGTTGTTTCATTGCGCACGCTGTAGCTGAAGGAGTCGTCTCCCGCGTAGTCCGTGTTTGACCGATAGGCAAAATAGCCGAGCCGCGAAGTCTTGTTCTCAAAGAAATCCGTCCCTTCGTCGCCCCCGGCCATTCCGACGCGACCGTGTTGCGGCTCCGTTGTGATGGTAAACAGCAGATCGCTACCGGCGTCCGGGCCGACGAGTTCGGAGGTCACCGGGAGTTGCCCGTGCACGCCACCCTCCTCGGCTTCGAGCACGACCGCCTTTTTCGCCACGATCGGCTCCGGCTCATTGAGCGCGGCGCTCTTCGCGGCCGCGGCTTCACTCGCAGGCGCGGCGGGTATGTCCGCGGCGAATACCGGAGCCAAGCCCCACATTAAGACGAGAGACGTGACGCCCAGCCGGATGCGGGCGCTGAATTTGGAGCTCAAGGGGGTGCAGGCGATTCGGTGCATATGATCTAATTCAGTCAGGCCATCGGCGGTTAGGTTCCGCGTGGCCGGGCGGAGTGGGAAAAGAGTTAAGGCGTAACCACGCGACACTGCGGCTATTTACGAATCGCGCAACAGAATGATAGCGGGAACTCCGCGGAAGGTTTCGTGCTCGACGCCGGAGTATTTCAGGCGCGTCAATCGCCGCTCGAAAAAAGGCACTGGAGCGGCGGCGACCGCGCTGCCGGATTCTCGTGGGCGGGGTCGCCCACGCTCCAAGAAACAACGCCGTCCCAGGGACAGGGTCGTCTCAGGAATAGCCGCGGGACGACAGCCACATTTTCAAACCGGCGATGATGGCGATCAGCACGACGGCGGCCACCACCGATAAAATCCGCAGGCGTCGGGGATCGGTTTGCAGCGTTCGCATCGAGGCGTAACCGGCCAGCCCACGCATGATCCAATACAGCCCCAGCACCATGCCCAACAACCCCAATGCAATCGCCGACATAAAATAGTCCACTTGTTCCGCGTGCGCATTCACATCGCGGATGATGACGTTCGTCTGGTATCCGAGCAGCGCCCCACCGACGACGAAGAAACCCAGGCCGAGGAGACGGGCTGCAAGATCAGTACGAGGTTGCCAGAGAGGAGTGGACACGCGCGAAAGCGGACGGTCGACCCTTACCAGCGTCAAGCAGCGAAGCGCTTTAACCAGCCCATTTTCAAAATGTGCGGAATCGACCCCACCGCACACCCACCCCCACCCAGCCAACAGTTCGCGATAACCCTCCTTCGCGAGACATCTCGACGATTTTCCCCGTAAGCCCGCTTTTGAGAACATTGCGAAAGAGCTCGGTGGCTGAATTGTTTGCTTTTTCTCCGTGAAATTTTGTGCGGTTTTTGCGTTGGCTGCTGATAGTAAGTGTACGCGATGAGAGAAGACGCTGAATTATTAAATGCCTTTGTGACCAAACGGGACGAAACCAGCTTCCGCGAACTCGTGGCCCGTCGCATCGGGTTTGTGTATGCGGTCAACCGCCGTCGGCTCCGCGATCCCCACCTCGCCCAGGACGCCACGCAGGCCGTGTTTATCGCCCTCGCGCGCAAGGCCGCGAGCGTCGCGCGTTGCCCGAGCGTGATTGGCTGGCTGCACCGGAGTGCGTGCTACGAAAGCCTTAATCTTATGCGTGCACAAACGAACCGGCTGGTCCGCGAAACCGAGGCCGAGCGACTCGGCACCACGACCGGAGGCTCGATCACGTCCGGGGATGCCGGCGCCTTGGAAACCGTGCTCGACGAAATCCTGAACGAACTCCCCGGCGATGACCGCGATGCCATCATCGCCCGTTATTTTTTCCAG
>JAYVMJ010000046.1:0-5478 GCA_043759025.1 Verrucomicrobiota bacterium
ACCAAAGAACCACACCCGGCCACCGGAACCAATCTCAGATACGGGCAAAATTGCACCATGCGAGCGACGGTTACGCTGCGCCTCACGGCTTCGACGCGCGGCACTCAAGTTCATTGGCGAGTTCCACGCAAGCCTCATGGCTTGCTGTCCAGTCTCAGAATGACGTTCAACGATGGATCACGAGGTTTGAAAACATTCGTTAGGCGTAGCGTTCCTCTTTCCACGGATCGCCGACATTGTGATAGCCGCGTACCTCCCAGAAACCAAGCCGGTCCCCGGCGAGAAAAGTGATGCTCTTGACGAACTTGGAGCCTTTCCAAGCGTAGAGTTTGGGGATGATGACCCGGGCCGGGCCACCGTGTTCGAGCGAGACCGGGGCGCCGCCGAATTGGGTCGCGATGAGCACGTCGTCGTCGAGGCAATGGTCCAATGGAACGTTGGTCGAGTAACCATCATAACCCGTGAAATACACAAACTTCGCTTCCGGCTTGGGCTGGACGATTTCGAAAAGAGTGGTGAAGGCGACGCCCGTCCACTGGCAGTCGTATTTGCTCCAGGTGGTGACGCAGTGAAAATCGCTGAGGTCGGTGACTCGGGGGAGAGCGTTGAATTGCTCCCACGAGAAAACTGCGGGCTTTTCCACGAGGCCATCGACGGTGAGGGTCCAGTCCACGAGGGGAATTTCCGGGCGCACCCCTAGATCGAGCACGGGAAATCCGGCCGTGAGTTTTTGGCCGGGAGGAAGGCGGTCGGTCGAGGCGACCTCGCGTGGCTTGAAGCCGTGGGCCAACTGTTTTTCAGCCCACTTTTGCTTCGCGGCAATGTAACGTTCCTTGGACATGGCCGTGACGATGGAGGCGGAAGCGCGTTTCGCAAGCCGTGGCGTTTACCCCAGGTTGGTCCGAGCGAAATGTCGCGGTTAGATCGACGGCGGCAGGACGGAAACGCGCGGGCGGGGAAGGGTGTGGAGTGCCTCGATGACCAACGGGGTTTTGGCTCGGTAGTAGAGCGCCATGCCGCCTTGATAGAAAAGTGTGACCAGCGCGAAACTCCCATAACCCGCAAAAAATGCGGTGCGCGCCCAGCTTAATATTTCGTCAGTAGTTGTCCCGGATTGTTTTAAAATTTCGTCGATATTAAATCCCAAAAGCGAAAACCATTCCCGCAGATTAGGGAGTACTTGATCCTTCAGGTACCCACTGTCGAAACTGCCGAGCCGGGTCCCGCAGTAGACCAGGATGATTGCGAGCAAAAACATTTGTGAGCGAACCAGGGCTTTCATGCCGTCGGGGTTGCGCTTTTTCAGGAGTTTGTGGCCGCGAACTTCCATCCACCCCGCCATGGCGATGAGCACGCCCACGGCCATGCCTGAAACGTCGCCCATCGCCAATGTGATCAACGCGCCGAGGGCGGCGATGATGATGACGCTCCACCCATTGAGCCGGGAAATGCGCAACACTCGCTTCAAGGCTTTTTCCGGCTTGGTGGGTTCGTCGCTGATCATCCGCCTACGTTAAGTCGCTGGCGGGCGTTGCGCGAGAAACTTTCGAGACCGGGAGGGGTTGGTTGGGAAAAAGGGAATCGGTTGCTTTAAACTCGCCGCCGGGGCCGTGGGCTCGTTCAGATTGCGGTTTATCAAATGCCGTCACGTCCTTCCAAACCCTGGCCTTTCCGGATCGAATATCCACCCGAGCTTCCGATCAGCTCGCGGGCGGACGAGATCATCGCGGCCATTCGCGACAATCAGGTGCTGATTCTCGCGGGCGAAACGGGCTCTGGAAAAACCACACAGATTCCCAAGATGTGTCTGGTGGCAGGTTGCGGTGAAAAAGGGAAAATTGCGTGTACGCAACCGCGGCGCGTGGCGGCGACGTCGGTGGCCCGGCGCGTGGCGGAGGAACTGAATGTCAACCTAGGCCGGGAAGTGGGCTGCAAGATCCGTTTTGCCGACCAAACCTCCGGCGACACGGTGATCAAGTTCATGACGGACGGCATGCTGCTCGCGGAGTTGCAGGCCGATCCCTACCTCGACGAGTACGACACGATTATCGTGGACGAGGCGCACGAGCGGTCGTTGAACATCGATTTTATTCTCGGGCATTTGCGGCGGTTGCGCCACCAACGGCCGGAGTTGAAGATTGTCATCACGTCGGCGACGATCGACACGGAGGCATTTTCCAAGGCCTTCGATAACGCGCCGATTATCGAAGTGTCGGGACGGGTTTTTCCGGTCGAGGTGATTTATTCGCCGTTGGAGGAGATGCGGGAGGGTGAGAAGGAATCCAATGTCGCGGGGGATTTCGACCCCGGATCGGCACCGTTGCCGGCTGCGGCCGGTCCGGTGGTTGTCCCTGATTCTCGCAAGGCGAAATCAAGGTCAACGTCGTACCAAAAGAAAAGCCGGCCCGATGATTTCACTTATCTCGACGCGGCGGTGGAGGCGGTGGAGCGCGTGCTGCTGGAAAGTTCGCAGGGTGATATTCTCGTCTTTCTGCCCACGGAGCGGGATATTCGCGAGATCAGCGATTTGCTGGAAGGGCGGCGGCTCGGGCGGATTGAAGTGGTGCCGCTGTTCGGGCGACTTACGAATGCGGAACAACAACGCGTGTTCGCTTCGAGTCAGCAGCGGAAAATTATCGTGGCGACCAACATCGCCGAGACGTCGCTGACGATTCCGGGAATTCGATTTGTGATCGATACCGGACTTGCGCGCATGAGCCGTTACACGCCGCAAAGCCGCACCCGCCGACTCCCCGTCGAGCCGGTGTCGCAGAGCAGCGCGGACCAACGCAAGGGCCGATGCGGGCGCGTGAGCGACGGCGTGTGCATCCGGCTTTATTCCGAGCAGGATTATCTCGACCGGCCCCGGTTCACGCAGCCGGAAATCCAGCGCAGCAATCTCGCCGACGTCATTCTGCGGATGAAGGCGTTTGGCTTGGGTGACATCGAGGAGTTCCCTTTTTTGAACGCGCCGCCCGCGAAGGGAATTCGCGCGGGTTATGGGCTGTTGCATGAACTCGGGGCGATCGACGACGCGGGCGTGCTCACCGATGTCGGGCGCGAATTGGCGCATCTGCCCGTGGATCCGACGGTGGGGCGGATGATTTTGCAGGCGAGGACGGAGAAGGCGATGCGCGAGGTGCTGATTATCGCGGCGGCGCTCAGCATTCAGGATCCGCGGGAGCGTCCGTTGGACCAGCAGCAGAAGGCGGATCTCGCGCACCGCCGGTTCAATCATCCGGATTCTGATTTTCTCGCGCTGCTGGCGATTTGGGAGATTTACCACGACGAGTTCGAGAAACTCTCACTCGGGAAATTGCGGAAGTTTTGTACGGCGCATTTTCTGTCGTTTACGCGGATGCGCGAATGGCGCGACGTGCACAGCCAGCTCGAAGACACGTTGCGCGGTCGCGACGGGTTTATGCGCACGTCGGTGTACGATGGCATCAAACCGGGCGAGGAGGTGGTCTTCGCGCCGAGCACGCCGGCGTATCGGTCGATTCACCGCTGCATTCTTTCTGGTTTGCTCGGCAATATCGCGACGCGAACGGACGAGGGTGATTATCACGCGACGCACGATCGGCGAGTGAATGTGTTTCCCGGATCGGCGTTGTTTGAGCGGAAAGAAGCGCAAAAGCACGATTCTCGGAAAGGCGCGCCCGGGGGCCAGGCTTCGCCCAAGGTGAAGGTGGCGCGTTGGGTAATGGCCGCGGAGATCATGGAGACCGCGCGGCTGTATGCGCGGACCTGCGCGCGCATCGATCCGCAATGGGTGCTCGAGCTGGGATCGCATTTGCTGCGCGTCGCGCACAGCGAACCGTTTTGGAATTCCGAGGCCGGACGCGTGCTGGTGAAGGAACGCCGCCGATTGTATAATTTGGAATTGGAGACCCGCTCGGCGAGTTACGGGAAAATCAATCCGGTGCACGCGACGGAGCTATTTATCCGGGAAGGATTGGTGGGCGACACGATCACGTGGCCCTTCGACTTTCTGGCGCACAACCGCCGCGTGCGCGAACAAACCGAAACGCTGCTCACCCGCACGCGCAGCTCCGGTTACATGAATCTGGACGAAGCTGTGCACCGGTTTTACGCGCGTGAACTCATGCCCGCGCCAGATTTGGTCCGGACCGTTGCTCCAAACGGTCCTGCGGTGCAAAAGCCGGCGCCAGCCTTGGGAGGGACCGTTGCCCCTAACAGTCCTTCCGGGCGCAAGGCCGAGGCGGTTGGGGGCAACCGCCCCTACCTCGGGGTCAGCAGCGTGGGCGAACTCGTCGATATCGTGCGGCACCGGCAGACGACTGAGCCGAAATTTCTTTTTCTGGGTGAAGACGAGTTGAGACCGTCCGCGGAAACGGAGCACGATGCGGAGGCGTTTCCGGAGGCGCTGCCGGTGGACAATCAGGTGTTACCGCTCGCCTATTCCTATCAACCTGGGCAGGAGAGCGATGGGGTCACGTTGCGCGTCACGCTCGCGGAGGCCGAGGGGCTCACGCCCGCGATGCTCGACTGGGCGATTCCCGGACATCTCGCGGCAAAAATTGAGTTGATGTTGAAGGCGTTGCCCAAGGAACAGCGGCGCGATTTGATTCCGCTGACGGACACGGCCCGAAAACTGACGCGCGACCTGGCACTGTTGAGTGCACGCGCGAAGCAGCCGACGCTCGCCGAGGCGCTCGCGGAAATTTTGTCGCCGCGGTTGGGGGTTAAAATCGATCCAGCGTTGTGGGACGAGAAATCGCTGCCGGATCATTTGCGCGTGCGGGTCGAGGTTGTGGACAAACAACAGAAGGTCGTCGGTGCCGGCCGCGATCTCGGTGAAGTGCAGGCGCAGCTTGATACCCGGCAGCGCGACGTCAGCAAACACGCGGCGACGGTGGACAACGGAGCGTGGCGCGCCGCGCGGGGGAAATGGGAAGGCGAACCGGCGACTGAGTGGAAATTTGGCGACCTGCCGGAACAAATCGTGGTGAGCGAACATCACGGTGTTCCGGTGCTGGCTTATGCGGGGTTAAAAGCGTTGTCCGCTGGAGTCGCGGTTCGATTGTCGGCGACTTCTGAGGAAGCCGCGGCGATGACGCGCGAAGGCTTGAGGAAACTGTTCGAGAGCCAGTTGCGCTTCGATCTCGGCTGGCTGGAGAAAGACCTCAAGGCGTTGCGCATGCTTGGCACGCTCGCGGTCACGCTGGTTAGTCCCGACGATTTGCAAAGCCACGCACTGGAATCCATCCGGCGCTGGGTGGGCGATCCGGCGCGGATGACGGAAGCGAAGGCAAAGGAAAAGCACGGGGAGAAAATCGGACCTGGGCTGAAAGCGGATCGCTTTGCGCGGGCGTTGGAGACGGCGAAAGCGGATTTGCGCGGGCTCGTGCCGAAGCTCGGGGACTGGCTGAAGGAAATTTTCACGCTGCGGCTGGCGATGCAGACCACGAAGCAATCTTACCCCGGCATGGCGGACGATCTCGCGGCGCTGCTGCC
>JAYVMJ010000047.1:0-5575 GCA_043759025.1 Verrucomicrobiota bacterium
CTTTCTCGGGTTCGGGTGTACCGTGAATTCCGTAACCCGTGCGATCAAGGCCGATCCACGCGATGCCGACTGGATTGTTGGGACCGGGCTGGATGATAAGTTTGCGACCGAGCTCTTTTGCTTCGGCCGATTCCGGGAAAACGTCCGGATCGAAAGTGTAGTTGGGGTTGGGGATCACGACCGTCACGTGAAGTTCGCCCACCGGGCGCTTTTCGACATTGCGCGCAATGCTGACGGGAAAATGGGCGATCACGTGTTCGTTTTCATCCGTCGCTTCGAGCTCGTGCGCGGCGAGCCGGATATGTAACTGGGTGGCGCGGCTGATGGGGTTGACGTGCTCGACTGCCGGGACTTGGACCACCGTCCCCGGCTGCACGGTATTCCAGTCGGTTTGCGGGTTAAGGCGTTTCAGGAAATTGGGACTGGCGTGATAATGTTCGGCCACACACTCCAACGCGGTCGCGTAGGCGAGCGCGGGCTGTTCCGATTTCGCCAGCCAAGTTGTTCCAATTTCCTGAAGCGCATCCAGTTCGTCGGCGGTAAACACGTGCGTGCCGAGCGCGGGTGAAGTGAGTAAAAGGCTTTCGCCGGTGGCTGGATCAAGTTCTCCTGTTTCGGGGAGCCCCACGCTCCGCTGAAAAGCCCGGAGTGCAGCCGTCGATTGCGGTCCGTGCAACCCATCGATGGAACCGCCTGAAAAGCCGCGCCGCGCCAACTCCACTTGGACTTCAAGCCAGTTCGCGACGGGGCGAGCCTCGTTTCCGGTGGGAGCATCCGGCTCGATCGCGGGTGTATCCTCGGGCCGTGGAATCGCGGGTGGATGTACTTCCGGTTCTGCGTAAATCCGTCCGATCACGCAAAGCGCGAGTAGGAAGGCATAGTGGCGCGAACGAGGCGAAAGCATCCGGGTGACAATGAGTAGCTGTGTTCAAATGAAAATGCAGAAATCGGTTCGTGTTCGCCAGCCGTAGAACGTCGGTCTTTACCGGGAGGTCAGGTGCCACAGATGGCAAATTGTGCATCTATAAGCACTGCGTCGACGCTCCACGCCGGCCAACAGCGCAGCGTCCAACGCATCGCCTTCGGTGCGATAGCGGCGTTTGCTGGTGCACTGGCGTTTGGTTTCTTCTTTGTCCGGCTTTTTCATCGGGTATGGACCGGTTGGTTCGGCTGCACGTAAGTCATTGTTGGGGGAATGACGCCCATAGAGCAGTAACTTTTATCGTTGGGGGTGAAGCCGGTCGCGGTGACAAACGGACAGCATCGGACGATGATTTCATGTGCTAATTCCATTATTATAAGTGGATAGTGATAGCTAATTCGTTCGCTTGCAAATCGTGGAATAGGTCGCATCTTCAACACCGAAGGGAAGGGCTCGGCACTTCCCGGCAGTTAATTGAAATCGCCCGGACTGTTTGTAGGAAAGGGCACTTACCGTCGCTTCAAGCGGCATTAAAAGGACGAAGTCATCATGCTTACGACTATCGCCATTGCAGCCTCCTGGCTGTCCGTTGCCTTGATTTATTTCATGGCCTTCACGGATTACCGGGTGCGCTCATAATAAGAAAATGACGCCGCCCCGGGGGATTTCCTCCGGGGCGGTTTTTTTTGGCGTTGCGACAAGAGAGGACGAGAAACGGGATTTTTTCTCGCCGACAGATTTCCACTCGCTTCCGGTGCTTTTGCTGCGCTACGTCTTGGGGATGGTTACCTCTTCCAACGCATCAAAGATACCAGCCTCAACCCACAGCTGCCCTTGTGGTAGCGGTAAGAACTTCGGGGACTGTTGTGAGCTGGTTCTGGCTCGCCGCAAGGAGGCCGCGAACGCTGAAGAATTGATGCGGGCGCGCTTCACCGCCCATGTGACGCATAATTTCCACTTCTTGCACGATTCCTATCGGCCGACGGCAGGCAAGCCCTACGTGGCGGAAGAGGGTGAACCGACCATGGAATGGACCAAACTGGTGGTTCATGCCCACGAAATCAGCTCCGATCCCGACAAGGCGTTTGTCGATTTTTCCGCCTACGGCACGGAGGATAAGGTTGAAAAGGTGCTTCATGAGAAGGCGGAGTTTCTTCGCGTCAATGGCAGGTGGCTTTACAACCGCGAAGCTCGGCTCGGTCCTGCACCTTACAAGGCGACGGCTCCCAAGGTTGGACGCAACGAACCGTGCCCCTGTGGCAGCGGAAAGAAGTACAAGCACTGTTGCATGAAATCAGCCTGAGGGTCTGCAGTCGACTGCGGCGACGGCTTGCGATTGGAGCAAGCGGGAGGAGTTTATTCTGCTTTCGAGCGGACGTGACGGCACGATTTTTTGTTTTCGCGCACCCGGCTGTGATGGCAGGAATGTTCTTCGACTGAAGGGAGCGGACGCGCGGATCGTGAGATTTTTCGACCGGCTTCCTCGGTATTCCCATAGTGAAATCCGGCTTCGTTTTCATATCCGACTTCAGCGTGTTGGATGGCCCTGATCAATGTCAGCACGAGTAACCCGACGAACAGCACGATTTCCATCCACGCCCATGAAATGGTCGCGAATTGGAAAATAAAGGTTCCGCTGGCCATGCCTCTTTGGACAGAAGCATGACTTTAGTGTTCGCGACTTGTTGCCGTTGCGGCGCTTATCCCGAATTATATAACGATTTTGTCGGTAAACACTTCATTGGAATTGGGTCTCACACCCCGTAGGACTCTGGTTAACTGTCCTCTAATTGGAAGTTTTGCTGCCGCAGGAAAGGTTTAAGTTCCAGGACGCCAAAATCAGCGAGGAGCGCGCCATGCCAATCGAGGACGGGTGCTTTTGTTTGCTTGGATTTTCTTTCCATTTCCGTGGCTGCGGCTTGGTCCTGACGGACGTTTTTTTCGCGAAAGCCGATGCCGTTATCACTGAGGAAAGCGGCGGCTTCGATACACCACGGGCAACCGGTTTTTATATCGAGAATCGGGAGAGCGTCGGACATCGTGTTTGGGTGGATGGGAGTGTCGTTTTGCCGAGGAAAGCCAGTGATTGCGATCGTCAGGAATTGGATTTTACCGAGCGCAGATCGAGGTGGATATTTTCGCCCAGCTCACTGCTTTTCTTCCCCGTGAATGCGTATTTTGCCATGCCATAAAGCTGGATCATTTTGCTCGAGGGGGAATCCCAATATTCGGCTGCGACGACATCGACTCGCAGCAGAACCAAGGTGGGGTCGTCCACCCCGTCGGGAAACCAGATTTTCGCGGCGGGTTTCCAAAGTTCCTTTGCCTTCGCGCGATCACGCACGAGATGGGCTTGTCCCGATACGGAAACATAGCGCTGGTGCTCGATGGAGGCATAAGACAAATTGACCTGTTTTCGATGGACGATCTCCTCGGTTTTCGGCGATTCGCTCGAGGTGAAAAACCAAAGGGCTCCGTCGAGCAGATCGATCTGCTGGGTTCCCATCGGTCGACTGCGAATGGTACCGTCATCGGCTACGGTGGAAAGCATCGCGATGTTGATGTCCTTGATGAGTTCGCCGAGGCGGGCAAACGATTTGGCATGAGTTTGGGGAGGGGCAGACTTGGTTTTCACGGTCATTTATAGACACCCAAAACCGCCGCCAGAACTGACTTTAATCACTCATCGTTCCAAAGGGATAACCCCTTCTCCCACGACCTGGACTCACGCGGCCATGGAATTCCGGACGGCGGCCACCAACTCAAATGAACGTACCCTGGCGGCATGGTTGTGAATTGCCGCAGTGACCATCACTTCGTCGACATTTGTTCGTGCCAGGAACGCTTGGAGCTGCGGCTTGATCGTGGCGGGCGATCCGACGATCGCTTCGCTAAAGGCATGTTCCACGCCGCGCTGCTCCATCTGAGTCCAGCGACCCTCCATTGACTTGACGGGTGGCGGCAGCAGGCCCGGCGTTCCGCGGCGAAGATTGACAAAGCTTTGTTGCAGGGAAGTGAACAGAAATGCCGCTTCGGCATCCGTATCCGCTGCGAACATGCCGATGGCGGCCATGGCATAAGGCTTGGTCAGAGCGTCCGATGGATGAAATTCAGCGCGGTACAGCTTTAGCGCTTCATGTAAATGGTCGGGTGCGAAGTGTGACGCAAAAGCGAAGGGCAGACCCAACATTGCCGCGAGTTGGGCGCTGAACAGACTTGAACCGAGCAGCCAAATCGGCACGGGTTGGCCGGCGCCGGGGACAGCTTGGACACTTTGGTGAGGAGTTGCCGGTTTAAAGTAAGCCTGCAATTCCTGAACATCCTGTGGGAATGTATCGGCACTATCCGCCCGTCCGCGCCGCAATGCACGCGCGGTGGGTTGATCGGTTCCGGGTGCGCGACCGAGGCCGAGATCAATTCGGCCGGGGTACAACGCGTCGAGAGTCCCAAATTGTTCGGCGATCACCAGGGGCGAATGATTGGGCAGCATGATTCCGCCTGAACCGACGCGAATCGTAGACGTGCCCGCCGCCACGTGGGAGATGACCAAGGCAGTCGCGGCGCTGGCGATCCCGGGCATGTTGTGATGTTCGGCCAGCCAGTAGCGTCTGTATCCAAGCTTTTCCGCCTGTTGGGCCAGATCACGCGCGGAATCAAACGCGTGAGCCACGTTGCTACCTTCAGCGACTGGCGCCAGGTCGAGAACAGAAAAAGGAATCATGGGGCAACCTGCTCAATCAGGGAATATTTGCCAGTCGATGACTCTCTGACGATCGCAATGGCTTTGGCTGGAAAGCGTTTTTCAAGCTGGCCGACCTGACTCATTGCCGATCACTGAATCAAATTGGACGATTCAGCCGATGTTGCCGTTTGTCCCGACGCGTGGTGCTGACGCCATTGTCGGAAACAAAGGACTTCGCTTCCGCCAAAAACTGTTTCTTACTGGCGGGCTATTCAGACCGCATGTCCCGTCTAAAATTTAAACTCGAGGCAGAAGCCACCGGCTCCAAGGCGCGGGCGGCGGTTTTCCAGACACTTCACGGTGAAGTTAAAACCCCGGTTTTCATGCCGGTGGGTACGCAGGCAACGGTGAAGGCTCAGACGGTGGATACATTGAAGGCGACTGGATCGAGTGTGCTGCTGGCGAATACTTATCATTTATTGCTGCGACCGGGACCGGAAGTTTTTAAAAAATTCGGCGGCATTCACCGGTTTATGAATTGGGACGGACCGGTTCTGACCGACTCCGGCGGTTTCCAAATTTTTTCGCTGCCGGCGGAACGAGCGATGAACGAGGAAGGCGCGCGATTCCAGAGTTACGTGAACGGGGATTTCCATCTGCTGTCGCCGGAATCCAGCATTGAGATGCAGAAGACCATCGGCAGCGACATCATGATGGTGCTCGATCAATGCATTCCCTCGACGGCGCCTTATGCACAGGCCGAGGCGGCGATGGAGCTCACCCATCGCTGGGCGAAGCGATCGCTGATCGCTCGCGGTGATTCTCCGCAGGCGTTGTTTGGGATCGTGCAAGGCGCATGTCATCGCGATCTTCGCGAAAAGAGCGCGGCATTTTTGCGGGAGTTGCCCTTTGATGGCTTGGCGATTGGTGGTCTCGCTGTTGGCGAAACGCACGCGCAGCGCTATGAGTTT
>JAYVMJ010000048.1:0-1583 GCA_043759025.1 Verrucomicrobiota bacterium
TGCGGATGATTTGTTTTATTCATAGTTTTCCTTATGGGTTAACGACGCAAAAAACGGACGGCGAATGACTCCCGCACTGGCTTCCCGATCGATCGATGCCGCCTTGGGGGCCGGCGCATTTATTGGGAACAACCGCTTCATTCGACTGGTGATTAGTGGTACTTCAGGCCATCCATTTTGCAAACCTTCTCGGCCTTAAAAAATAATAAAAGATGGAACAAGTAACAGCATGATTGATGCCACTGAAACTCTGCCGCCCGCCGTGCCACTCTTGGTCGATCCGGCGGAGTTGCGTTCGTGGGTCATGCTGGAGGACGAGCACCTGCTGGTGATCGATAAACCGGGCTGGCTCGTTTGCCATCCGTCCAAAAACGGCCCTTGGTCGAGCCTCGCGGGCGCGGTGCAGGAAGTGTTCAAACTCGATGCCGTCCGCTTGGTTTATCGGCTCGATCGCGAGACCAGTGGAGTGATAATCCTCGCCAAAACCGAGGCGATGGGCCGACGATTGGGTAAGGCGGTGCTTGGACGTCGCATTGGGAAATTGTACGTCACGATAGTGGAAGGCGAGATGGGAGCGGCGGTTTCCGTTAATGAACCTTTGGGACCGGATCTTGCCGCCAACGTCACCGTGAAACAGCGCGTCGTACCGGGCGAGGGTGAGGGCGCGCAGGCCGCGACGACGATCTTTCATCCGTTAATCGCGCGAAACGGCTTTACGCTGGCAGGGGTGGAATTGGTGACCGGCCGCAAGCACCAGATTCGCGCCCACGCGGAATGGTTGGGACGGCGGGTCGTAGGGGACAAACTCTACGGCCCGGACCCGGGACTTTACTTGGAGTTCGCGGCCCAAGGTTGGACGGCGCGCCATTCGGAACTATTGGGGATGACACGGCAGGCGCTGCATTGTGCGGCGATTGATCTGCGGACGACGGGATTGGATTACCTGTTGCGTGCGCCATGGCCGGCAGACATGGCGCGATTCGCGCAGCGAAACATGGATTTGTCGGCGGATGATGCTCAACGATTGATCGATGCGTTCGTGGCGGAGAAGTTGCCGGTTCCTCCACCATGGACCGCTGAGGAAGTGGGCTGACCGCAATCGCGTTGGGTTCGATACCCGAAGCGTGTCGCCGGCCGTGAGCGGAGCCGAACGGCTTTTGGTTTGGCCGTAGCAGCGGTGGTCACACCGCTGGCCAGCCCTTCGACCAGCTCTGAGCCTGACTGCGGTGAGCTTGTCGAATCCGTCGAAACAGCCGTTTAACGACGGCTGCTACGAAAACGGAAACGGCCGGATTCTGGAGCATGCGTGGCTTGATCGGATGCCCGGGGGGCTTTTACTTGGTGCGAAAAACTTCAGCGGCAAAATTCGTCGAGTGCGGCTGTGAGGACGGCGCAATTTGTCGCGATGCGTTGCGCCAAAGGCAGGGCGGAGGGTGTCTCGGTGGTGTAGACGAGTGTCCCGTGAAAATACCGCAGATAAATTGCCTCGGGCCACGTCTCGCGCAGCAACGGATCACTCACCGGGCGAATAATGCCGGGCTCCGCGATTTCACGTCCGTCGATGAAGGTGGCCGGATCGATGG
>JAYVMJ010000049.1:0-4350 GCA_043759025.1 Verrucomicrobiota bacterium
CAGCGGCGGTCGGCGCAGCCGGACGGTGGTCGCAGCCGGACAACAGACCGAGCAAAGCGAGCGCGGAGATAAACGAAATCAAACAAGAACGACGTGGATTCATGAGAAAATTAGCGAGGCTGGCCGGTCAACCGGAGGAGATTTTTCTTAATGACGGTCAACTCCGTCAAAAGTATCCGGCGATGAGGCGCGGAAACTCCTTCGAGGTATTCGTCCCGAAGACGATCCGCCCGCAGGTCCAAATCCCGAATGGTTCGCTGCGCGCGTCTGGTCAGTTTCAGGTGGTAGGCCCGACCGTCGTCTGCCTGATCGTCACGCCCGATCCATCCTGCTTTCTCCAATCGTTCCGCCTGACGACTCACCGTGATTTTTTCGAGCTGCAAAATTTCGGCGAGTTCGCTCTGCGTGCAACCCGGCTGGCGCGCGAGATAAGAGAGGAATAGCCACTGCGCACGCGTCAATCCAAGATCGCGGACCCGCCGGTCAAATTCGCGCCGGGCGAGACGGCTGATGTCGGCGAAAAGGAAGCCGAAGTTGCGTTCGATGCGAGGGCGGGCAGCGGACATAAAGGAAAAAACTAGTAAGCTAGCTTACCATTTACGCAAGACCACGCTCGAAGCACGCACGCATTTGGATTGGCGCGCCCAGCTTCCGGCGCTAGACGAATCTCCGCCATGCCCTTCGTTCTCGCCCTCGACCAAGGCACCACTTCCTCACGCGCAATCGTCTTCGACCACCGTGGCCGGGCGCTCGCGACTTCACAGCAGGAATTTGCGCAACATTACCCGCGACCGGGCTGGGTGGAACACAAGCCTGCTGATCTTTGGGCCAGCACGCGCCGTACCGCGCTCGGAGCTTTGGCCGAGGCCAACCTGACGGGAAAAAACATTTCCGCGCTCGGCATCACCAATCAGCGCGAAACCACCCTGCTCTGGGAACGAGCCAACGGCCGGCCATTGCATCCGGCGATCGTCTGGCAGGATCGCCGCACCGCGGACTTTTGCGCCCGGCTGAAACGTCAGGGCCTTGAGCCGCTTTTCACCGAAAAGACCGGGCTGCTACTTGATCCGTATTTTTCCGGCACCAAACTGCGCTGGCTGTTGGACCACATCCCCGGAGCGCGGCGGCGCGCCGAAAAAGGCGAGCTCGCGTTCGGTACCGTCGACAGCTGGCTGCTCTGGCAACTCACGGAAGGGCGCGTTCACGCCACGGATGTTTCGAATGCCTCGCGCACCCTACTGCTCAACCTCCACAGCGGCGAGTGGGATGAGGAACTGCTGAAAACTCTCCGCATCCCGCGCGAAGTGTTGCCGGCGGTGCGCCCGAGCAGCGGCGTTTTCGGAGAAGTGTCGGCGTTGCGCGCGCTGCGCGGCGTGCCGATCAGTGGCATCGCCGGCGACCAACAAGCGGCACTTTTTGGACAGGCCTGCTGGACTCCCGGGATGGCGAAAAACACGTATGGCACGGGCTGCTTTTTATTGATGCACACGGGCGACAAACCTGTCGTCTCAAAACACAAACTGCTCTCGACGATCGCGTGGAAAATCGACGGCCGGCTTGAATACGCGTTGGAAGGCGGCGTTTTTATCGGCGGGGCGGTCGTGCAATGGCTGCGCGATGGACTCGGCCTCATCGCACAAAGTGTGGACGTCGAAAAACTCGCGGCCAAGGTGGCCGACAATGGCGGCGTTTACCTCGTGCCCGCCTTCGCGGGATTGGGCGCGCCGCATTGGGACGCAAACGCGCGCGGCCTCATCGTCGGCCTGACCCGCGGGAGCAACGCCGGGCATTTGGCGCGAGCAGCATTGGAAAGCATCGCCTACCAAAGCGCAGATCTGCTGCGGGCAATGGAAGCGGATTGCAAAAGCAAGTTGCGCGAACTGCGTGTCGACGGCGGCGCGGTCGTGAACAATGCGCTCATGCAATTTCAGGCCGATCTCCTGCGCGTGCCCGTCGTGCGACCGCGCACCACCGAGACGACCGCGCTCGGTGCCGCCTACCTCGCGGGACTGGCGGTCGGTTTCTGGAAAAACCGCGGTGAAATCGCACGACTGTGGTCGGCCGACCGTACCTTTCGTGCCGAAAAGCCGGCCCTGTGGTCCCGACGCTTGCTCGGCGACTGGCACCAGGCGGTTAATCGAGCCAAATCGCAGGAATCAGCATCGGCGTAAAAAGAGGAATTAGCAGGAAGTCACTAGATTGGGGTACAAGACTGCCTTGATAGGTCGATTGGTATATTGACCTCATCCAGTCCTCAACGCGTCGCTTTCGGGTGATTCAGCCCGGAAACGACTATTTTGTTGTCCGATAAAAGGCTGACGTCGCATCCCATGTCGCGAACCTTCATTTTCCTAGCCATCTTCACCGTGCTGAATTGCGCGGTGTTCGCCAACGCGCTCCCGACGATGCCGGAGAAAGTTCATCCGCTCGCCGTTGGGTCGCACGCTCCCACGCCAATGTTGCGCGGCGCCGACGACAAGGACTTCGATCTGGCCGCTGCGCTCGCGGAGAAACCGACCGTCCTCATTTTTTATCGCGGCGGCTGGTGTCCCTTTTGCAACCGCCATCTCGCGGCACTTGCCGACATTGAAATCGATCTCCGCACCCTCGGCTTTCAACTCATCGGGATCACGCCCGATGAACCCGCCCAGTTGACTCCCACCGCCCAGGAGAACCGCGTGCGCTACCGTCTGCTTTCGGACCGCGGCATGCTGGCTGCCGGCGCCTATGGGGTGGCCTTCCGCCTGCCGCAACAGGCCGGTGAAGACTACCGGAAAAATGGCATCCTCCTGCCGGCCGCGCCGGACGGAGTTGGATTTTGGCAACCGGTGCCGGCCGCATTTATCATCTCCCGCGATGGCACCATCCGGTTCGTCTATTCCAATCCGGACCCGGAAAATTCGATCGAAGCCGCCAAGCTGTTGGCTGCGGCCAAGGAAGCGGCCAAGTAAAGCGCAGCAGGGAAAATCCTCACGGTGCTGGGATTTTTGCGCAGTGGGTGCGGGGCGGGCTTGCAGCCGGGCGTTTAGGGCGGCAAGTGTATCGGGCACACAACCATGTCCGCCGCATGAAAAATTTCCGTTTGTTAGCCACAACCTTGCTTGCCGCCGTCGTCGTCAACTTCGCCCCGGGCCAGCAAAGCGACGAAATCGCCGCTCTACGCGCCAAGGCCGAGAAAGGAAATGGTCTGGCCCAATACAACTTGGGCCTCGCGTACGCCGAGGGGCGCGGCGTGGCAGCCGACAAAATTGAGGCCTACGTCTGGCTCTCCCTGGCCCGCGAAAGCGGCACCCGGGGCCACACGCTCGACAATCTTGTCGCCTCGCTGGACAAGGATTCGCTCACCGCCGCGCGGCAGAGGCTGGCCGATCAGAAGGCGCTCATTTCGGGCAACATCCCGGTCGTGAACACGACAAAATCCGAACCGGAAGTCCTCACCACGGTGAAAACCACCGGCACCGCCTACCTCAGTCCCGATACCGTCGCGGTCGGCAAAGATACGCCGGATATTTCCACGCTCACCGCCGATAAGAAACAGTTGAGCGAAGAGTTGGCCAAGGCTTGGAAGGAAATCGAAGGGTTAACCACCGCGCTCAAGAAAGCAAAAATCGAAGCGAAGACTGCGAAGACCTCGGCGACGTCCGCAGCCGACCAGGAAAATGCTGCGAAATTCAGCCGTGAACTTGAAGCGAGCCTGAATCACGTGAACGACGAGAAAGCCCAGTTGGAGCAGAGTCTTTCCGCGACGCAGGTGCAGCTCGCGAGCGCCAAGGCCGATCTCGCGGTCCAGACGGAAAAGAACGAGAAGTTGGCCGCTGCGACCGCCGCAAGCCTGACGCCATCGGCGGAAATGGCAGCTTTGAGGAGCAAGCTCGGAGATTCCCAGGCTCAAATAACAGCACTGACCACCGACTTGGCCTCCGTGCGTGCGTCGGAAACAAACTTGCGCGACACCGTTGCGCAGCTCGGACTGGAAAAGACCCAGCTCGCCAGCAAGCCCGACCTTTCCGGCAAAGTCTCCGATCTCGAAGCGCAGGCGGCTCGCGCGGCTCAAAACGTTGAGTCCGTCACCCACGCTGCCGAAGCCGCAAGCAAGCAAAGCACCGCCGACGCGAGCGCGTCCGCCGACGAAATAAAGCGTTTGCAAACCGCGCTCGCCGCCAAACCCGACGCACCCGCCTACCCCGACCTTTCCGGCAAAGTCCGCGACCTCGAAGCGACCGTCGCAGATTCGACCCAAAAACTGGGTGCAGCCATCACTGAACAATCGGAGTTACAGCGGAAATTGGCCGCAGCCAACGCCGTCGCGAAGAGCGCCATCAAATCGTCATCGGAAATCGCGCAATTGCA
>JAYVMJ010000050.1:0-4645 GCA_043759025.1 Verrucomicrobiota bacterium
ATAAGCTCTTCAATTTTCCTTCCCAATGCTCCGCGCAATTGCTGATTGGCCGCGAGCAACGCCCGGTCACTCCGGGCATGAATGAGGTCCATGATCGCCTCGGCCTGACTTAAATCCATGCGACCATTGAGAAAAGCCCGTTTGCTGAATTCCCCGGCCTCGGCCGGTTGACAACCGCGAGCCAACAGATCTTCCAAAATTTTTTGCGCGATGAACGGATTGCCGTGGCACGAGATCTCCAAGCTATCTTCACCCGTAAACGAATTCGGCCCGGCAAAATACGTAAACAAGACATCATCAACCAACCGCCCTTGATTATCCCGGTAATCGGCATGCCGCGCGAGGCGGGCAGGGGGAACTTCTTTAAAAATCCCCTGAACGAGCGTCTGCACTCCCGGTCCGCTCGCGCGCAAAACCGCGAGGGCCGAGGTGCCAACCGGTGTCGCAAGCGCCGCAATCGTGTCGGTGGGAAATGACATTCGCTCAACCCAAGCGAACGCCCGACCGAAGGCAAAATGAAATGCCACGCGCGTTCAAAGCCGCGCAGTCGACCCTACGACCAAAAAAAGAAACCCCGCGATGATTTTGTCGCGGGGCTGGAGAAATAAAAACTCAAACGGCGCGAAACTTATTCCGCGCCTCCTTCAACGGCCGGCTCACCGTTCTTACCGCCGACCTTTTCGATGATCGCCGCTTTCACCTTGGCGGCGAGATCGGGATTGTCCCGGAGTGCCTGTTTCGCAGCCTCGCGGCCCTGTCCCACGAGTTCACCGTTAAACGCGATCCATGCCCCTTTCTTTTCAAGCACCTTGTGGTCGACGCCGAGGTCAACCAACGAACCCGTCGCCGAGATCCCTTCATCGTACATGATGTCGAACTCCACCTCGGTGAACGGAGGAGCCACCTTGTTTTTAACCGCCTTCAGCTTGGTGCGGTTGCCAATGACCTTACCGTCGGGCGTCTTCAGCTGGTCTTTGCGGCGAATATCCAAGCGGATCGAGGCAAAAAACTTCAAAGCGCGGCCACCGGATGTCGTTTCCGGACTGCCGAACATGACGCCGATCTTTTCGCGAATTTGATTCGTGAAAATACAAACGCAGTTCGTCTTGCTCACGACTGCCGTGAGCCGACGCATGGCCTGCGACATCAGGCGGGCTTGGCTGCCCATGGTCATATCACCCATCTGACCGTCGAGCTCAGCCTTGGTGATCAACGCGGCCACGGAATCGAGAATGATCACGTCGATGCTATTCGAGCGAATAAGCGTCTCCATGATATTAAGCGCATCTTCACCGGAATCGGGCTGGGAAACCAACAGGTCGTCGAGGCTCACGCCGACGACGCGAGCGTATTTCGGATCGAGCGCGTGTTCGACGTCGATGAACGCCGCAAGGCCGCCACGCCGCTGGGCTTCGGCAATGACGCTCAAGCAAAACGTCGTTTTACCGGAGGATTCCGGGCCATAAATTTCAATAATGCGTCCGCGTGGCAGCCCGCCAACGCCGAGCATGAGGTCGATCGCGAGCGAGCCGGTCGACAGGGTCTCCACCTTCATCTTCGTGTTGCTGCCCAAACGCATGATCGAGCCTTCGCCGAACTGTTTGGTGATGGAGGACAGCGCGAGATCGATATTTTTTTCGCGGGCCACGTTGTTGGATTTTTCCGCGGTGGCGACGCGGGACTCAGACGCCTTGGATTTTTCGGCTTTGGACATGACTTATCGTGTTGAGGGGTTTGATTGAAAAGTTGCCCAGAAAGTGCGCCAACCCCCGCAATCGGCAAGCGCGGAGTATGCGAAAAAATACCTGAAATCAGGCCGGGCCTCGCTCAAGTGACCGGCGAAGTCGCCTTGTTGAAACCAAACGCGAAATAAACCGCGAGCGCGATGAAAAGCAGGCTCACGGCATAGTTCCAACGAAGTTTCTCCCCGAGCACCAGCCACGCAAACCCGACAAACACTATCAAGGTGATCGTTTCCTGAATGATCTTCAATTGATAGCCCGTGAAATGGCCATATCCGAGGCGATTCGCGGGAATCATGAACAGGTATTCGAAAAACGCGATGCCCCAGGAGATCAGCACCGTCAACCAGAGCGGCTTGTCGTGCAAATATTTTAGGTGCCCATACCAGGCGAAGGTCATGAAAATGTTCGATACGCAAAGCAGAAGGACGGTCTTCATCGCCGATAAATATGCGCACTTTCTCCACCGGAGCTATTCCAAAAAAGAAAACCACGGACGAAATCGCGCGAAATTAAACCCAACTACTCCGTCAACGCGTAAACCGCGAACGACACCAGCCAATGCGTACGGTTGAAATCGTCCACGGTCAGGAGCGGCAACGCCGCTTCCAAGTGAACCACCGCCGCATCGCGGGCCCGCGCACGTCGCGGATCATTTTCCGCCAGCGCGGAAGCGATGCGGCGCCAGCACCAGGCGCGGTTCAGATTTAGCCCGATCAAATGCGCGATTTTGGGATCCGAGGGATTACTCACCGTTACCGGCGTGAATAATTTGGCCGGTTCGCCGGCGGGCAGGCCGGGAAGAAAGCGATCCAACCACCGCGCAAAATTCTCCGGCGGCAACACCGCCGCCATGACCTCGGCTTCGGTCAGGGCAGGGGAGAGAAAATCCTCCCCCGATGGCTCCCAGCGCGCCCCGTAATCCGTATCGTGGCCAAACCAAAAGGCCATGCGACTCGTGCAAAAAAGCTTTAACGCCTGATCGTCCGCCACTCGCGCATAGTCGAGCGCCAGCTTCACCGCGAACGCGGAATTATTATGCACGCCGTGCCGCACCGGATGAATGAGCGCGACCAGATAAGCAAACAATCCCGCCCGCATAACCGCAACCAGCGGCGTGAGGTTCTCCGCGAGCTTGGGGTCGTAAGTCTGCAATTCCGCCGCGAGCTTAAGCAACCACGCCCAGCCATAGGGTCGCTCAAAAAATCCCCGGCCCGGCGCTTGAAAATAAGCCGCTTCAGCCGCGATGTTTTCCACCGACAAATGCTCGCGCAACACCCGGTCAATTTCCGCGCGCTCCGGCAGGTCCGGAAACAAACGCGCGAGCCTCACCAACATGCCGTGTTGATGGACACACGAGTGCCAATCGTAACTTCCATAAAACGCGGGATGAAGCGACCGGGGCAACCGCACATCCTCCGGACCGTTGAGCAGATGCTGTACCGCGTGGGGAAATTCGCGTTGGACATTGACCAGTCCCACGCGGGCAAATTCGGAAGCTTGTTCGGGTAAAAGGATCGGAAAAACGGGAGGCACGCGGGGTAAAACTTATGAACGATGAAAGTTTAAGTTGAAGAAGAAACGATGGCGCATAAGGTATGCCGTCGATTCAATTTCCTCTCCCTCCCTCATGAAAATCAAAGCTTATCTGAAACCGCATTGCGGATGGTCCAATGGCGTCCGCGCCATTATGGCCAAATACACGCTGGCGTACGATGACATCGATATCATCAACAACCGCGCCAATTATGAGGAAATGGTGCGCAAGTCGGCCCAGCCCCTTTCGCCCTGTGTCGAAATCGACGGCGTCATGCTCGCCGATATTTCCGGCGAGGAAGTCGAAAACTACCTTCTCGCCAATAATCTGGTGAAAGCCAGTTCCGCCAAAATCGCCGCAGCCACCAATGCCGGTTGCTCGCCCGAAGAACATGAACACATGGCGGCCAAGCCCGTTCGGTTCTTCTAAACTCGATCTTTTAAAAATCATCTTGCTCCGACCGGAGGCCTCTGCGCCTCCGGTTTTTTTGCGTCAATTTTTCGTCAACAATCCGGTAAGCAGCCCGCCGATCTCGTCCATTTTAAACGGTTTCACAATCGCAGCCGAAAAACCAAATCGTTTCGGATCAATCATCACCTCGCTATCCGCTTCACTGCAGGCCACCACACACAGCCGCGCATCCATCCGGCGGAGCTGCCGGATCGTCGTAGTGCCACCTGGATCTCCCGGCGTACCGAGATCGACCAGCACAACGTCAAATTTCCGGTTTCGCGCCTGCTCCTCCTTAAAATACTCGCATGCTTCGCGACCTTCGCGCATGGCCACCGTAACGTAATCGAGCCGAGTTAACATCAACTCGATCGCATCGCTCACCGCCCGATCGTCATCGATCAGCAACACCCGACCTCGGGACGATTTCTCCTCGTCGTCCGGTCTTTCGTCTGCCGCCGGCAACAAAATATGGAAGGTCGTGCCTTTGCCCACCGTCGACTCCACGCGCAATTTTCCGCCATGCCCTTCAATGATGGAACTGGAAGTCGCGAGTCCCAAACCGGTGCCCTTCGGCTTGGTCGTGAAAAACGGATCGAAAATCTTCGGCAATGCTTCCGGGCTTATGCCGGGGCCGGAATCCGCGATGGAAATCTTCACCCAATTTTGTCCCGGCTTAATCGGCTGATCGTCGTCTCCGGGCAAATTTATGGCAGTGATGACCATACTCCCTCCCAGCGACATCGCCTGCGCGGCATTCAAAATAATGTTGTGCATGACTTGTCCCATCTGGCTTCCATCCGCCTCGACCGGCGGCAGGTCCGCCGACAAAATCAGCTCCAATTTTGTCTGCGTGCCCTGCAATGCCAGCGCGGCAGTCTCCCGAATTACGCCCTGCAATTGCGTAAGCTTTTTT
>JAYVMJ010000051.1:0-4848 GCA_043759025.1 Verrucomicrobiota bacterium
GCCGTCGGAGCCCAAACGGTGTCCCCCAAAGCTTAAGCCCGCCTTCACGGCAGTGCTCCGATTTGCGGAGCACTGCTTCCTTTTTAAATTTCCACAAAACTCCCATGCATTCCACTCCTCTCCTCGACTATCTTTCGACCACTCCGCGCGAAAAGATCGATAACGGCACGGCCGCTTATCTCGCCAATCTCACGGCCACCGCCGCGGTCGCGCCCTCCATCGCGCGCGCCATCGTCCAGGAACTCGCTGATCAGCGAAGTCACCTGAAACTCATCGCAAGCGAGAATTATTGCTCGCTGTCCACCCAACTCACGATGGGCAATCTGCTCACCGACAAATATGCGGAGGGCTTTCCGCATTCCCGATTTTACGCGGGCTGCGACAACATCGATCACATTGAGGATTTTGCCTGTGAGCAGGCGCGGAAACTTTTCGGAGTGGAACACGCCTACGTTCAGCCGCACAGCGGGGCTGACGCCAATCTCGTCGCTTATTGGGCGATTCTGAGTGCACGGGTAATGACTCCCGCGCTCGCCGCGTCCGGCGAAACCACTCCGTCCAAACTGTCCGTCGCCGATTGGAATACGATTCGCGCCAAGTGTGGCAACCAACGCCTGCTCGGTTTGGATTATTATTCCGGCGGACATCTGACCCACGGCTATCGCCACAATATATCGGCGCAAATGTTCGAGGCCCACTCGTATCAGGTGGACCGAAAGACTGGACTCATCGACTACGACGGCATCGAGAAGCAGGCCTTGGAGTTGAAGCCGTTGATCTTGCTCGCGGGTTACAGCGCTTATCCGCGCAAAATTAATTTCCAACGCATGCGCGCCATCGCCGACAAGATCGGTGCGGTGCTCATGGTCGACATGGCGCATTTCGCCGGTCTCGTCGCCGGAGGTGTTTTCAAGGAGGAATTCAGCCCGATTCCCTTCGCACACGTGGTTACCACGACGACGCACAAGACCCTGCGCGGTCCCCGCGGTGGAGCGGTTTTCTGCACGAAGGAATTCGCCGAGCACGTGGACAAGGGTTGTCCGATGGTGCTCGGTGGTCCGTTGCCGCACGTGATGGCTGCGAAGGGTGTAGCGTTTACCGAGGCGAATCAGCCGGAGTTCCGCCTCTACGCGCAGGAGGTAGTCGCCAACGCACGAACTTTGGCCGAGGCGTGCTGTGCGGAAGGCATGACGGTCCCGACCGGTGGCACCGACAATCATCTCCTGTTGATCGATGTGCGCCCGTTCGGCCTGACCGGCCGCCAGGCGGAGAGCGCCGTGCGTCGCTGTGGAATTACCCTCAATCGTAATTCGCTACCGTTCGACCCGAATGGGCCGTGGTATACCAGCGGCTTGCGCGTCGGCACGCCCGCCGTCACGACTCTCGGCATGGGCCGGGCGGAAATGAAAGAGATCGCGGCCGTGCTCAAGTTGATCCTCGCCAATACGGAAGCGGAGGAAGTTAAAACCGACGATAAACCCGCGACCCGCAGTAAAGCAAAGTTCGTGATCAAACCGGAAGCGGAGACCGAAGCGCGCCGGCGATTACAGGTGTTGCTATCGGCCTTTCCAGTTTATCCCCAACTCGATCTCGCCGTGCTACAGAAGCACTTCGCCTGACCGATTCCCGCATTCAGTCGCGCCAAAGCGGAATATCCCGTCAGAGCATCAAGGGGATTCCGGTGCGGCGCTCGCTGGATTGGTTTCCGGCGTAACGCCGTAGAATTTTTTGCCGCGCGCGATTTTCTCCCGCCCGTTGGCGACGCGCCATTTATTCGTGTCGAGCAGCGAGTAGAAGCAGCCGCAATATTCCTGCTGGTAAAACTGCTCGCGCTTGGCGATTTCGACCATGCGGTTTGCGCCGCCCATTTTCCGCCAATTGTAAGTCCAATAGGTGATGCCGGGATATTTGGCGGCGACGCGTTCGCCGCTGGCGTTGATTTGATCCATGTCCTTCCAGCGTGACAGGCCAAGGCAACTCGTGATCACCGGAAACCCGTGCTCGTGCGCATAAAGCGCGGTGCGGTCGAATCGCATGTCAAAGCACATCGTGCAGCGTGCACCGCGCTCCGGCTCCATTTCCAACCCCTTGGCCCGGGCAAAACAGTTGTCGGTATCGTAGTCAGCATCCACGAATGGCACCTTGGCGGTCTCCGCAAACCGGATGTTCTCCTGCTTCCGCAGTTCGTATTCCTCGCGCGGGTGAATGTTCGGGTTGTAGAAGTAGATCGTGTAGTCGATGCCCGAAGCGCTCATCGCTTCCATCACCTCACCCGAGCAGGGCGCGCAACACGAATGCAACAGCACCCGGGCCTCGTCCCCGGGCGGAACGAGTTTTTGATGATCGAGCGGAGCAGGCATGACCGTGAGGGAAAAAGGTGAGAAATCCGTGCGGATTGCAACGGGTCAACCAACGGATCGCGAACCGGTTTTGAGCAGTTTCTTCTGAGGTAGGGCGCTTTGTCCCTAAAGCGCCGTTCAGGATTCCTGATCACGGCACCAGCGAGGCAAACCTGCTGAGTCGCGGGTTAATTCTGCTGCCCGGCAGAATGCGTACCGGCTTGAAAGGCAGCTCAACGCCTCAAACCACCGCGCGAGCGCGAACTTGCGAGAGCAATGCGACCAGATCGTCCACTTGGTCAGCCGAAAATAAACCATCCGGACCCTTCGGCGTGATGTCGGTGAATGGTGATTCGTAGAGAAGCTCGGGCTTCATCGCACCGTGTTCCGTGAGGTGGTCAATGATGAGGTTTACGAATTCAAGTTGATTGGCCGAAAGCGCCTTGCCGACGGTGAATCCGTTAAAGGCCTGTTTGGCGGCTTCACGATCCAAGCCCACGAGGGACCGGACAAAGAGACCCAATCCTTCGCTCTCGGTCTTCGCCTGTTCCAGATAATCGCGCCCGCCAACGCCGCTTTCCGCCAGCATCCGCTCTAGTTCGGCGAGATCAAAAGCCGTCAAAGGCTGATTCGTTCGCAGGCGCTGAATGGCAACGTGGTTTTGGTGTTCCCGAAGAAATGCCCGTGTCTTTTCCCGGAATTTCTCAAAGCTGTTTGCGGGCAGGAAACCGGGCAGCTCGATTGACGCTTCACTGCCGATCTCGTCCTCGAAATCCGTGTAGATGGGCTTTCTCAGCCGCTTTTCGATTAGCTTGATCAGCGCACGCAAACGGCGGCGGGCGGTTTCAAGCATCGGGATGGTGACATCGCGCCACCACTCGTCGGTTTGGATTTCCTGAATCAGGATCATTTGCTCGCGGATCATTGGAATGGCCGATTTTTCCTCCAACAATCCCGCGATTGCCTTCACCTGTTCGCTGAGCCGTTTGAATGCCGGTTCCACCCGCAAAACCGCCAGCTGCAGGTTTAGCATCAATAAATCGAAGCGCTTCGCTTCCTCGTCTTCGGACTCCATTTCCGACGGTAGTCCGGCGACTTGCTGCGCGAGCTCGGCAATGTTGTCGGGCGTCAATGCGCCCCACGCTTCGAGAGCGGAATATTTTTCCACGAGGCGCCGTTGCGGACGCACGACGAAATTATCCTGATTCATCTCCGACACCTCGATTCGCAGCGAAGACGCGATCTCACTCCGCAACACGGAAAGCCCATCGAGGCTGTCGCTGATCTTTCCGTCGTTCTGCCCGTCGATGGCGGAAATCAGCTCGAGTCGCGTTCTGAACAATCGCTTGCCGAGTGATTGTCCGGGTCAACCGTCCACCGTCTCGGGATTTTGACTGAAAAATTCCAGATTCTGGCAGTAGTCGAAGATGTAGAAAAATTCCTTATCCTTGCCGGGCGCGAACAGATCGGGACACAGCCGCGTCCCGCGTCCCACCATCTGCCAGAATTTTGTTTTAGAACGCACGAGTTTAAAGAAAACGAGATTCACCACCTCCGGCACGTCAATGCCCGTGTCGAGCATGTCCACGGAGATCGCGAGGTGGGGATTTTTCTCCTTTTGCGAAAAGTCGTCGATCAGGCTTTGCGCATATTCCGTCTTGAAGGTGATGACGCGCGCGAACTTTCCGACGAGATGCGGATAGTTTTTATCGAAGCGCAGCTGAATGAAATCCGCGTGGGCCTGATTCTTCGCAAAGACGATGGTCTTTCCGAGCCGATCGCCGCCGGCCACGGTCTGGCCTCGCGTCATGAGGTGCGCGAGGACCTTGTCCACGGTGTCCTCGTTGAAGAGCCATTTGTTCACCGCCTCGGCCTCGACGTGATCGGGCACGCTGCCGTCTTCGTCCCATTCCTTCGCGTCCCACTCTTCTTTTTCCTCTTCGCTGAGGCCATCGTAGGTGACGCCTTGGCGGAGAAATTTGAGCGGCACGGACACCGCTTTCGACGGCACGAGAAACTTGTCGCTTACCGCGTCCGCGAGATCGTAAGAATCGGTCGGAACTCCTTTTTCGAGATCGAATAGACCGTACGTGTCCCGGTCGATCTCATCGCGCGGCGTAGCGGTCAACCCAACGAGCAGCGAATCGAAGTAGTCGAAGATGGCTCTGTATTTCTGGTAAACGGAACGATGGGCTTCATCGATGATGATGAGATCGAAGTGCCCGACGCCGAAACGTCGCTGGCCATCCTTCGACTCGTCGATCAGACCCATGATCGTCGGGTACGTGGACACAAACACGCGACCCTCGGCATCTTTTTCGGTGATAAGATTCACCGGTGACGATTCGGGCAGGTGCGCTTTGAAACCTTTATTGATTGCCTGCTTCACCAGCGCGACGCGATCAGCGAGGAAAAGCACGCGCTTCACCCAATTGCAGCGCATGAGCAGGTCGCACAGCGCGACCACGGTCCGCGTTTTCCCCGCGCCAGTCGCCATCACGAGCAGGGC
>JAYVMJ010000052.1:0-4822 GCA_043759025.1 Verrucomicrobiota bacterium
GCGACCTCGTCGGCCTCCTGCCGGCGGATAGCCAAACCAAACGGTTTGCTGGTATGCATTTTCCAAGTTGCCGGGCGGAATTGGTAAGGCCCGAGCTCGCCGAAACGACCCACGTGCGTCTGATTGGTTGGATTCTCCACCCAATTAATCGCCCGGAGAATTTCCGTGCGATCCGTGGCTTGCATCTTGTTTGTAAAAGCGAAGGCGATCGCAATTATCATCAGTAAACTGGTCAGGTTCTTTTTCATACTTTTTGATAACTTGAGTGCTCAGGAAGGTCATATCTCCGACACGGACAAGCAGTATTTTGTCCCCGAAAATCCATGCGCGCCGGGTTGTCCCGCCTTTTACTATTTCCCTCTGAACTCTTGTAAAACCAGTCCTTTTTACGCGCCTTTCTTGCCCAATTATTTTTGGCCTGTTTTAGCCGTTTTTTGCGCCAAATTTTCGATGAGCCGAACCACGAGCGCCGTCCATCCCGTTTGATGGCTCGCCCCTAAACCACGGCCCGTTTCGGCATGAAAATATTCGTGAAAAAGAACCTTGTCGGCGCGATGGGAGTCCGACGCGCACTCGCTTCGTTCCCCGTGACAGGCGCGCTCCCCCGTCTCGTTCGGCAGGAATAATTTTACCAGTCGAAGGGCGATTTCCTGAGCGGCAACCTCCAGCGTGACCTTTCGTCCGCTTCCCGTGGGAAACTCGATCGTGAACGTATCACCATAGAAATGATGGTAGCGCTCCAGTGCCTCTATCAGGAGAAAATTAGTCGGAAACCAAATCGGTCCACGCCAGTTAGAGTTTCCACCAAACAAACCGGAATCAGATTCACCGGGCACATAATTGACGCGATATTCCTGTCCGCCGGCTTGAAGCACAAACGGCTTGGCCTCATAGATACGCGACAAGGACCTGATCCCGTACGGCGAAAGAAATTCCTTTTCATCGAAAACGTAACGTAACACACGCTCCAGGCGCTCCCGCGATGGAATCGCCAAAAGCCTCCGGCCGGTCTCGGACTCCCCTTCCGCCATGTACGAAATCTGCGAAGCGAGATCCTTGCGGTTGCGCAAAAACCACCGCGTCCGCTTGGCAAATCCGGGCAGCGAGTCGAGGCGCGCCTCATCGATAAATTCCACCGCAAACAGCGGAATGATTCCCACGAAGGATCGGAGACGAAGCGGAAACGCCTTTCCGTCGAGCAAAAGCTGATCGTAATAAAATCCGTCCTCCTCGTGCCACAGTCCCGTGCCACCGAGGTTGTTCGTGGCATCGGCGATCGCGACGAAGTGTTCGAAAAATTTCGAGGCGATGTCCTCGTAGGCGGGATCGTGCTCCGCGAGTTCCAGCGCCATCGCCAGCATCGTGCTGCAATAAAAGGCCATCCACGCCGTCCCGTCCGCCTGTTCCAACTGCCCGCCTGTCGGCAACGGCTTCGAACGATCGAACACCCCGATATTGTCGAGCCCGAGGAATCCGCCGGAAAACAAATGCCGGCCGCTCGGATCCTTCCGATTCACCCACCACGTGAAATTGACGACCAATTTCTGGAAAACCCGTGCGAGAAAAAGATGATCACGACTGCCCCGCGCGCCGGTCATCTTGTAAACGCGCCAGCAAGCCCACGCATGCACCGGCGGATTGACGTCGGAGAAATTCCACTCGTAGGCCGGAATCTGCCCATTGGGGTGCATGTACCATTCGCGTAAAAACAGATTGAGCTGTTCCTTGGCAAAAGAGGGATCGACGCGGGCCAGTGGAATTGTGTGAAACGCGAGATCCCAAGCGGCGAACCAAGGATACTCCCACTTGTCGGGCATCGATATGATGTCCCGCGTGAAAAGATGAGGCCAATCGCAGTTCCGTCCTTGCAGACGTTCCGCGGGCGGCGCCGGTTGGTCCGGATCGCCCGCCAGCCAGTCCTTCACGACCAAGTGATAGAATTGTTTCGACCATAAAAGTCCGGCAAAAGCCTGGCGCGCCACATTCCGTTCCTCTCCTCCAATTCCAAGCGGAAGAATCGCATCGTAGAATTTATCGGCTTCGACCCTGCGCAAGGTTTGAACCCCAGCAAAGCCGCCATCAAACGCGTCTTTCGGCGCCTCGCTTTCCGCCGAGAGACGCAGGCGCATCCGGCTTTTCTCACCGGCGCCCAGATCGAGAATCTGCTGCGCGGCAACTTTCGTTCCCTTCTGCCGCGAATCGATGGCGTCTCCCCGACCCTGAACAATAAAATCATGAAACGCGTCCTTCACATACGGACCGGCATTCGTGCCGTTAAACAGCCGCTGCAAGTTACTCTCGTTCTCCGTGAACAAAAGCGGCGCCGCGATTCCGTTCACCGGCTCAATTTCCCAAACAAAATTTCCGAGGCTCGCATGCTCCGTCTTCACGCGGCCCGGCGCAGTCTGCCACATCCGCGGTTTTACTTCACATCCCTCGTGCTTGCATCCCCACGACCACGTATTGCGAAACCAGAGAGTCGGTAGCAGGTGCAGCGTCGCCCGCCCGGGACCGCAATTGGTCACGGAAATCTCGATCAGAATGTCGTCGGGGCCGCCCTTCGCATATTCGACTTCCACTTCAAAATATTTTCCGTCCGCGAAAGCGCCGGTATCCTCCAGTTCGAATTCCGGTTCATTTCGACCCCGCCGTCGGTTTTCATCCCGCAGTCGTTGATAGGGAAACTCGACTTGCGGGTAGTGATAAACCGCGCGCATGTGACTGTGGGTCGGCGTACACTCAGTATAGAAATAAATCTCCTTTACATCCTCGCCGTGATTTCCTTCCGGTCCGGTGAGCCCGAACAGTCGCTCCTTCAGAATCGGATCGCGTCCATTCCACAATGCCACCGCGAAACACAGCCGGCACTCGCGATCGGTGATGCCCATCAAGCCGTCCTCGCCCCAGCGGTAAGCCCGGCTGCGCGACTGTTCGAAATTGAAATACGTCCACGCTTCGCCGTCGGGCGAATAATCCTCCCGCACCGTGCCCCACTGCCGCTCCGCGAGGTACGGGCCCCACCGTTTCCAGTTCTTTTCGCGCTGCGCATCTTCGGCGAGCCGTCGATGCTCGACGGTGGAATGGGGAAGCTTGGTCACAGTTTTCAGGGTTACAGGATCAAATCCTCTTAGCACGGAAAAATTCACGACCAAAACACGCCGATCCGGTTTTACTGTGTCACCACTTGAATAGCGGGAACGAATTAACCACGGTTCTCGATATAACGCAGGGAACCTTCGGGCAACGGGAGATCGTCCTCGATGGACTTGGTATACGCGGCCCGCGAGGGGACAATTTGGCCGGAACGCCGAATGATTGTATGCTCTCGATTGAAAATGCGGCAGTGTAAAGGTCGCGCATTTGTCCAAATCCCCCACGTCGCTGACTCTCCTCTTTGGCTCTCACAGGTGCTCCTCATACGTGATCTCAATCTTCGCAGCGAAGGCTTTTTTCTTAGCGGTGCCTTGGAAGCGGATGGTGTGCGTGAGCTCGTCATAGATGTAACCGTTTTTTGGATCCGGCAAAATCGCCTGTCCATCGACCAGCACGCGGAGACTCTTTGTATAAAAGGTCGCGCCGGCTTGGACCGGATCGAGTGCAACGGCGACGGTGTCGGCGATCCGGTCGCCGAGCGCGGCCAGCGGTTCGGAAAAATCACCCTCGATGTTTAACACGGTGCCGCCCGTGAGCTCGGCGGCGCGCCGATGTGAGATATTGTCCGGCGCGACGACCGCTTCGATCTCGATGTTTCCGCGCTTGTTGCCCTTGGCGATAATGAAGGGACGGAGCACCCAGTTATTGATATAGCCGTCGAGCGTCTGGCGTTTCTCGGGACGGCGCGCGTTGTATTGGTTGAGCAGGTCGGGGAGTTTTCCGTCTTCAATCCACTCGGCCTGGCGGGTGCCGTCCTTGTTGTCCTTCCACACCGCCATGCGGGTCTCCTCCTCGTCCATGAAGAAGACGACAATCGTCGTGGCCTCCGGACGCAGGAACGTGTTCTGCTTATTGTAGTAACCCGCGACGAAATTATATACGGCGGTGAACGCCGTGCGGTTGCTGTCACCGTTCGTACCAACTTTCACGAGTTCGGCAAAGACGCTGTCAGGGGTTTGGGGCGTGACCCACGGCTGATCCATCGCCGGCAGCGTCACGAGCAGGCCGTTGCTGGCGACGCGCTTCGTCATCTGCTTCGGCTTGCCATTGCGATCGAGCACCGGCTTGCCCGCGCGGTCGAGTTGAATGGAGCGAACCTCCTTGTAATACGACTGATCCCCGGCCTCGCGGCCCGGATCCGCGTTCACAAAATCGGTGGTCAGCACGCCGATGCGATAGTCGAGATCGCGCTCGCGGAAGAGCCGCCGGAAACGGGTCAGGTTGGCTGCGATCCGATCCTGATGCGAGGCCATCGATGGCGAATTGTTGATGACGAAAACGAGGTCGACCTCGCGACTGCGCGAGCGATCAACCATCATGTGTTTCGGGATGCGGATTGGGTCGACCTTGACCGCGACCGCGCCGTCCATGCCGAGCTGTGAATTATTTTCATCGACCGTGTAATAACGGAAGTGATCTTCGCCGATGAAACCCGGATTGGGTGCGTAGGTGAGCTGACCGGTGGTGCGGTCGAGCTTGATCGTACCGTTCTGCGGTTTCGCCTTTTCGTCCAGCACGTAGGACACCTTGGGTTCAGCGAGGCCGACGCGGTCCTCCGGTTTCATGAAATCCTCGTGGCTGGGAAGCTTCTGCGTGATTGGCTGGTTGGGGCGCGTCAGGAGCGTGACTTCGTGGGCCTTCATCGCGTGTTCGTGGACTCCGCTGACCT
>JAYVMJ010000053.1:0-1657 GCA_043759025.1 Verrucomicrobiota bacterium
CCCGAGCCTGTCGAGGGAGAGGTCGGGTTCCACCACCGCAGATGCATGCGCGGTGAAGCCTCAGACCCGTGCCACTTCCCCATCACGTCAACCTCCGCGTCCTCCGCGCTAAATGTATTTTTTCCCGATTCGCGGTGAAGTTCGCGTAAGCAGCTAAGCTGAACCGTTGCTGCGCGTCACTGAAGTCCAAGGCACGGGCCTTGATCCCAAGTAAACACCAGTGACCGCTACCTTGCCGGCGTCGCCGCAACGGCCGGCGCTTGCGTCGGTGAAAATCCGGCGAGAATCAAACCGCGTTTCACCTCGGGCGCCTGCATGAAATACCGCCAGACAAAACCACTGCGCAAATTTTCCGTCATTAAAAACGTAATCCCGACATCAATGCCCACGACGTCGGTGGATACCCAGTCAACCTTCGGATTAAAGGCATCGGCAAAGCCATAGCGGCCCCACACTTTTTTTCCGCCCACCCAAATTTTGAGCAACGCCCGAAGACACTCCCGCGGCGCGAACGGCAGCGATCCGCCGGCGGCGCATGGCGCCAGAGTCCCATCGAATTCATCGGCCGGCCCGAAAGGTGTGCCGTGCGCACTGTAACCGCGCGGGCCGTCACTGGCGGTCACGCCCCAAACCTCGCGCGCCCATACCGGATAATTTTGTGTCTTGCTCGCACACCACTCTTTTTGCGCCAGCGTCGCATCAACTGAATTCTGCCAATAACTGACCCCATTGTCCGACAAGCCTCTGAAATCGAACCACGCTTGCGTGTACTGATGCGTGAATAACGGAGGGCATTGGATGAACGTTCGCCCGGCGTACGTGACGATCGGCCCGCGTTTCCACGCGCGCCAGGTGGCCGGCGGGAGCGGATTGGGTCCGGTTGCACCGATGCCGAGCAGATACATCCCCAGCATCTCGGCAAAACTGTCCCATCGATGGGGGACAAATCCGTTTTCGGGCCGCCAACCGTGCGAAAGCGTCATCCCGCCGTCCAGTGCCCAATTCCAATCGATCCGTGCGTAAAGTTGATTAACGAGCCGGGTCACTTCCGGATCCTGCAAATATTCCCGTGCCTCGATCGCGCCATGTAAAAGCAACGCGGTGTCGATTGTTGAAGCTTCACATTCCCACATCCGGGCACCGGTTCGTGCATCGACGAAATGATAGATCCAGCCGCGCTCGTTTGGCACGTTGGTCAAAATGAACTTCAGGGTTTTAACGACCCGCCGGCGCGCTTCATTGGTGACCAGCCAATGACGGTGATCGGCGATGCACCACACGGTGAGGGCAAACCCGGTCGCGGCAATACTGGCCGGCGCGTGGCTCTGGCCGCCCTTGGTCGAGGCCCGGTCGTAAGTCAGTCCCGAGATGTCATCGGTCTGCTCCTGAAAATAAAGGAGCGCGCGCCGCTCCAACTCATCGACGAAAAATGCCTCGGAGTCGCTGAAGATGTAGTCGGGCCTTCTTGGTTCGGGCACATCCTGCGCCAGCGCCTTTAATCCCGGGCAGCAGATAGCGACGAAGAGAACGACAATCCTAAACCTGCGATCTTCCAATCCCGTTGATAGGTTTTGGAAGATGCCGGAGAAAAAAGCCATGCAATGAAATAATCTCTTTTATCGGCACAGAATGTCGGACCGAACACAAGAAAACTGCC
>JAYVMJ010000054.1:0-4265 GCA_043759025.1 Verrucomicrobiota bacterium
AGCAGGTCGTAGACAATCCAAGACCCGATCATACTCACCGCTCCCCAACCAATCGCCGACCACGGCGACAGCGCCGCCAAATTGGGATCCACCATCATCACCTGCGCCTTCATCCAATAAACCAGCACGAGCAGCGCAGTGCCGGAAAGCCACGTCGTGTAAGCTTCCCACTTAAACCAGTGCAATTTGTCCGGCAGATCCGCCGGCGCGACCGCGTATTTTTGGGGATTGTAGAAACCACCGCCGTGCACGGCCCATAATTCTCCTGACACTCCTTTCTTCGCCTCATCGGAACCGGCCTTGGGCGGTTCGAGGCTGTCATCCAGCCAGATGAAATAGAACGACGAACCAATCCACGCGATGCCCGCGATAACATGCAACCAGCGCACCAACATGCTCAAAAACTCCAAGTAATGCGCGTCCATGATAGATCTTAAATCACATCCAAGCAGCACGCGTGCCGGGCGCAACGCCGTTTACCCAACTCGATGTCACGACCAATTCTTCAGCTTCGCGGCCTGAACAACACAGACACAATCCTCGCCGTCCGCCGTGTGCAGCCAATGCAGATCAAGCTCCGGAAATGCACGGTCCATCGCCTGCCGCAAGCCGCCTACTTCGAGCACCACAATGCCATGAGGTTGGAGGCGGTCCTTCGCCTGTGTCAGTAGTTTTCGAATGATTACCAAGCCGTCTTTTCCGCCATCCAACGCCAGCTGGGGCTCGTTCTTAAATTCTTGCGGCAAGCTTCGCAACTCGCGCGTCGGAACGTAAGGCGGATTGCTCAGAATGATGTCGTACTTCGCGGCCGGCACCGCATCGAACACGTCGGAATGAAATAACTTCACGCGTTTGCCCAGGCCGTGAGTAGCGACGTTGAACTTCGCCACCGCCAATGCTTCGGGCGAAAGTTCGATCGCATCGACTTTCGCGGCGGAAAATTGATGCGCCAGCAGGATGGCGAGGCAGCCGGAGCCAGCACAAACGTCCACCACCCGCTTCACAATTTTTTTTGCCGGAAGCCATTGCGGCAATTGCTCCGGGATGATCTCTAAAAAATACGAACGCGGAATGATGACGCGTTCATCCACATAAAATCGATGCTCGCCCAGCCACGCTTCGCGCGTGAGGTAGGCCGCCGGCACATGGTCCTCGAGCCGACGTCGAAAGACTTCCTTCAAGCGCCCGTTCTCATCCGCCGTCAATTTGCGGCGCAAGACCGCTGGCTTGCTGTCGAGCGGCAGCCCCAGGGTGTGCAATAAAAGATAAAGCGCTTCGTCATGCGCACTGGTCGCGACCTGGCCCAGCGCAACTTTTTTCCGGGCGTATTGCAGTTGGGCCCACCTAAGCCAGTCACCCGGAGTGTGAAGCTGGCCCGCCATACCGTCAGTGCGCCAGCGCCTGCATGATCAGGACAAAGGGCCACGCGATCAACTGTTGCACAATCGCAAACGCGATCATGAAGGGACGGACGTTAATCAAGATAATCAGCGCCAATCCGCTCCAGCGCGCGATATTGGCATAGGTTTCTTCGGAAATGTAGCCGAGCTGCCGGAGCAACACGCCGCCCGGCATTGGCGGGATTGGCAGGCAATCGAAGATGATCAAACAGGAGTTGATCGAAATCAGTGCCATGAAGACCTGCACGGCCTCCGGTTGCGCCCGATAGGTTAGTCCGCCGGCAATCGCCGCCAAAAGGCAGAGCAAAAGTCCCATGGCCATTCCGGCGAACTGCGTGAATATTATGCCAGTCTTGGGGGTTTTAAAATTTTGCGGATTGATCGGAACCGGCTTGGCCCAGCCGAGGAAGAGGAAGAGGTTCTGCCGGCTGAGCGAGGGCTGTAGATAGAAAATAAAAATCAGGGGCAGAACGATCGTCCCGAGAAAATCGATATGGGGCAGCGGATTGATGGTCAACCGGCCCTCCATGCTCGGGGTGCGGTCGCCCAACCGGTTTGCAACCCACGCCTGCGCATACGCACGAAGGCACAGGCTCGCCGCAAGAATAATGAAGAAAATCAGCCCGTTGCGCAGGAAAGCCGGATCAAAGCTCATGACGGGTTATTTGTCGCGGGGTTTGGCGAGTTCGTCCAGCAAAGTTTGTTTATCCGCCACAAGGTCGACGCTTGTCACCGTATCAAGCAGCTTCTGCGCCTCGGCGTTCCGGCCGAGCTTGATCAAGACATTCGCGCGCTGCATGCGCACGAGTTGCCGCTGCGTATCATTGGTGACGGCCTGTTCGAGTTTCTCCCACAGCGGGAGCGCTTCCGCCCAGCGGGGCGTGCCCAGTTCGTAATAGGCCTTGGCGTAGCGATACGAGATCGGGAAATCGCCCGGCGCCAGTTCAGCGGCATGCTTGAAGGCATCGAGCATGCTTTGATCGAGCTTGGCTTCGTCAAATTGCCCGGTGCGGATAAAATCGGCGCGACCTGCCGCCAGCAGTTCCCCAAGTTGAAAATGGTAGAGCGCTTTCTTCGGCTCCAGATCGATGGCCGCAGTCACCCATGGCAGCGCGTCGACCGGTTTTCCGTCCTCCGCCAGCAACACCGCGATCTTGTTTTTCACTTCCGCCATTGTCGGGTCGAGCTTGTTCGCCTTGAGCAACATGATCGCGGCCTCCTTGGTCATCCCCACCTTCGCCAGCAACATGCCGTAACCACCATAGGCCAGCGCATAGTCGGGATTTTTTTGAATCAGGATGTCGTAACTTTTGATCACACCTTCCAGTTCGCCCCGCAACGCCGCCATGTCGAGTTGGTCACCATCCTTTTCCGCGCGCGCCAAAATATCCTGCTGGCGTTCCGCGATTTCCTTGAGGGATTTTTCCGCCAGCGTTTCCGCCCGAACGGGCGTTTTCAAAACGGCGAGCGCCACTCCCAGAATCATCGCATAACGGAGAAGTCCTTCCCAATTGTTCATGCCGCTACGACACGATGTCCGGTTAATCGTTCAAGGCTTTCCGCCTTAAATCGCAACCCAATTGAAACGGGCGCGATGGCATATGCCGTGCTATACTGGAGTCGTTATCAATCGCCATGCTTGTGATGGCACATTCGAAACATGTTCTTTGACTTCGGTTTAGTCCGGGCGCGAGGCCGCCGGATCGAACCACGGATGAAGTGTTCCTCTGTTGGGCCACCGGTTGTGCGTAGCTTTTCGCGCCATTCGGACAGCTCCCAAGACCAGACTTTTGCTGCCAAATGGTCCGTTTACCGGGCCGTTGGCGACAAAACAGGACGCTTGCCTGCAGCCTTCAACGGTTGGTGGTGGCGTTTTGCCTAAACAGAAAAACAAACCCCGCCTCACTGCGGGGATTATACAATGAACACGAAGTCCAAAATAGTTATTATCAGCCTCGGCCTGCTCCTGGCCCCTTTCGTCATGAAGGCGAAATCCCTGGAGACGGCCTATGTTGAGTCCTACCATGGTCGCACGGATATCCCAGTACCAGTCTCGGTCGTTATGCCCGAGGTTTCGTCCCGGTTCGTCGGCGAGCAGGTGGTACTCGAGTTCGTCGTTGATACGACGGGCAAGCCGACGCTCATCGCGTCGGAATCGCCCGCCGCCAACAACGAGCTCGTGGCAGCAGTGCTTAGCGCAGTCGAGCAGTGGCAATTTGCCCCGGCTCTCGCTGACGGTAAGCCCGTCGCCCGCAAAGTCGTGTTGCCCGTGAAAATTGTCGATGAGTTCGGCAGTTCCTCACGCTTCGCGATTAACTAACCAGTCATTAAGCAACCAACCAAGGCCGTCCTCCGCGCAAGCAGGGACGGCCTTGTCATTTCAAAATCCCGCCACTTGGGCCGCGTCGGGGAAATAACTCTCCTCGCTTGCAGCAGGGCCGGTGCTCGCGCCGGCCTCCCTTTCATTTTGATCCGACCGCAGGTGGCGTGCTCCGTCGCGCAACGTTTCCCGATCAATCGGAATTTAAACGCGGAGGTCGCGAAGAACGCCGAGCACTCAAGCAAAATTTATCCCGTCCGCGATCAGCGGACGCCTCCGGAATTAAATCCGGAGACGATTAGCCGGAGGAGACTTTGCAGGTTTCGCGTCTGCCATTCAGCGAAACCTTCAGTGGTTAACCCTTCTGCGGATCGGTGGCTGAAATTTTCCGAAGGTTTATTTACCAGACACAGTCTAGCAGCCTGTCGGACTTAGAAAGTAAAGAGCCTCGGGGCAAGCCCCGAGGCATTGAAACCAAGCCAACCATGCCGCTGATCAGTTATGCTCTCCTCCGTGGCACGGGCGTCCCGCCCGTGTTCGCCCGG
>JAYVMJ010000055.1:0-1892 GCA_043759025.1 Verrucomicrobiota bacterium
TCGTGCGCGAGCAGACGCGCTTCCGGATAGGCACGATGGTGGGCCAGCGATTCCGTGTCCCACGTCTCCTCCGTTCCGGCGTGGTCAAACAGCGCGCTGATCAAATCCAAATCGCCGATCCCAAAAAGTTGAGCGCAGGTCCGGGGTAATCGTTGCGCAAAATCCGGAGCATCGTCGTTGGCGAGCGAATCAAAAAGTTCCTCCAACGGCTTTGGCTCCAGCAAAACCGCGTGCGTGGCAGGCGTGAGATAGTCGAGCAGCGACGCAGGTTTGGCCATCGCCAACGAACGCGGCGCGGCCGTCAGCGTGAGGGATTCGACGGATTCGCCGGAGCGTTGCGTGACCGGATCGAGCGTCCGGATTTCCTCCAGCGTATCGCCGAAAAAATCGAGCCGGTACGGTTGCGACGCAGTGATCGGATAGACGTCGACAATTCCGCCACGCACCGCGTATTGCCCCGGCGCCTCGCACACGGCCTCGCTGTCGTAGTCGAACGATTGCAGGAGCTTCAACAACGCTTGAAACGGATGCATCCGGCCGCGTCGCAGTTCGCTTTCCCGACTGGCAAAGTCCTCCGGTGGTGGCACCGGCTGCAACAGCGAGGCGGGCGTGGCGAGAATCACCAGCGTGCCGGAGCGGTGGGTGGCGCGTCGCAAACCGCTCAATTTGCTCAAGACCGAAAAGCGATCGCTGGCGGCATTGAACGCCTCACGCATTTCGCGATTGGCCGTTTGCGCTTCCGGGAAATTCATCACTTCGAGCGGCGCTTTCGCTCCGGCAGCCTGATGAAAGAGCGCGATGTCCTCGGTGAGCGAATCGGTTTGTTTGACGTCTTCGTGTACCACGAGCCAGACGGCCGCTGGGCTGCGACGCAGCAGTTCGGCGATCGCGTAGGCCTGCGCCGGCGGGCACACCCCGGTGATCTTGCTGCGCTGGCGGGTAAGGGAAGTCATGGGACGTTCGCCAAAACTTTTCTCCGTCATCGACGGGAAAGTGAGGTGAACAACGGTCCGAATCAGCCGGCTCCGCGTCGTTCTTTTTCCTGCATCAGCGCAAGCGCGGAGCGGGCGGCTTCTTCCTCGCCGGCTTTCTTCGATGAGCCGCGACCGTCGCCCAATTTTTCATCCTTCAAATAAACCGCGACTTCGTATTCGCGTGCATGGCGCGGCCCCGTTGTCGCCACCACTTCGTAACGCAACGCAAGATTGCCGTGCAGCGGTTGCACGAGTTCCTGCAGCCGCCCCTTGGGGTTTTCCGCATCTTCCGCGGGCAACACGCGACCCGAGAGCGGGCCGTACCAGCCGAGCACGACCGCGCTGGTCGTGGGCAGATCGCTGTCGAGATAAATGGCCCCGACGAGCCCCTCAAACGCATCTTCCAAAATGGAGGCGCGTCCGCGTCCGCCGGCTTCTTCCTCGCTTTTGTTGAGCCGGATGCAGGCGTCGAGTCCGAGATCGCGCGCGAGTTTGGTCAGAAATTCGCCTTTCGAGAGAATCGCCCGGTGCCGGCTGAGCACCCCTTCGCGTTCCGTGGTGGATTCGCGATAAAGCGAATCGGTGATGATGAAATGCAGTACGGCGTCACCGAGGAATTCCAGCCGCTGGTTGTGCGCGCCGGCGTCGGGATTGTCCTGGAGAAAGGAACCGTGGGTGAGCGCTTCGAGCAGGAGCGCGTGGTTGCGAAAATGATAACCGATCCGCTTTTGCAACGCGGTCAACGGTTCCGAAGTTGGCGTGGGTTCAGGAGCTGGCACTGGAATAGCGGCGAAGGCCGCGGTTAAAGACGATGACTGCAATCGTGAGCCAGAATGCCGCCGCGCAGATCAACCACAGTGCCGCACGCCACTCGACGCCGTAGAGGAGCGTTCGAGCCGGAACATTGGTGACGATAAT
>JAYVMJ010000056.1:0-2832 GCA_043759025.1 Verrucomicrobiota bacterium
GCTAAAGTGCTCGGTTACAATATGGACGATTTAATGAGTTCCTATTACGAAAGGGGAGCGGCCAGTCTTAAGGGGAAGGATATGCTCGAGGAAATCGGCGGCAACCGCTATTTCGTTGTCCTAATGGCGTACGATTTTCAACTGATGTGGAAGGAGAAGAAAACCAAGCTGCTTTGGGAAACACGCTACAGCATCCAGCAACGCGGAAATGATTTCGATCAAACACTGGCCTCAATGACAGAATATGCCTCACGCTATTTTGGCCAGGACAGCCACGGGCTAGTCCGTCGACGGCTGCCGATTGAAAATATTAAAATAAATGAAACGCAGTTCATCGGCTTCGGTTCGGAAGCCAATCCGGCGGCTTCCGACGAGGCCCAAGCCAAGCGCGCGCCAGTTCCCGCGCAGGAGGGGAATCGGACCACCTTGCCCCAGCCAATCGCCCGGCGCATCGCGGATTACCAGCGGGAGAAAGACGCGCTCCAGGATGCACTGGCCTTGAAAATCAAAAACCAGCCCGATGGGATGGACCACCGACGCGCGATCGATTCGTTCAATCTCGAGAATTCCGCCCGGATCGCCTCGTTAAAACAAAAGCGCGAAGACATTCGCACCGAACTGGCTCAACTCGCCGTCGCCAATTCTTCCGCGGCCGGCGGTGACAAATCCATGGACTCCTTCCTCGGGAACCTGACCGCCGAGATGAGGGAAATTGCCGCGCCCTCCGATACCCATAAGCCATGACCAGAATCAGCCGCGCCTTGCGGGAATAATCTATTTTCGGCCGAATGAATTCCCGCTTCCCCCGCTTACGGCTGCCTGTCCTCATTACCGGGGCGCTACTGATTGGCATATTCTCGGCACTCGTCATTGGCTTCCGCACAAAACTCCTCGAGGAAATCCAGCAGACGATCATTGGCCAGGATGCGGCAACGCTTCGTCCGGTGGCCCTGCGCCAGTTGGCCCAATCCGAAACCGACCCCGCTCTCTCGACCGATCTGCTCGCCGCAGTCCTGGAAAGCGCCAAGCAGGAAAACATGCTCGCGGTGGCGGTTTTCGATGCGCAAGGCCACCTGCTCCACTTCGCGCCCGATTCGCTGCTCTTCGCCGAACTGCCCATCGACGATTACCTTCGCCTGCTGAAATTCGAGACGATCAGCCGTTACGAACCCAAATTTCCCGTCAGCCGTTATTTCTCCGGAGCCGTCGGGCACTTACAGCAAAGCACGACCCCGGTGTTGGAAGTCCTGCTACCGTTGCACGGACGAGACCAAAATAAAATCATCGGCTTTGCCCAGTACTACATCGACGCCCGGCCGCTGGCGGGGGAGTTGGCGGTCATCAGCCAACGGATGAATCGCCTCACCGCTGCCACCCTGGGAATTGGCGCAGCTTTGATCGGAGCCGTCGTTGCAGCGGCGTATTTCCGTTTGCGCCGCGCCCAACGCGAGATCGCCGAACGGAACGAACGGTTGATGCGGACGAATTTTGAACTCACTCTGGCCGTCAAGGCCTCGGCGTTGGGGCAAATCACGTCGCATTTGATGCACGGCTTGCAAGGTTCCGTTGCCAGCCTGCGGGCCGTCGTCACCGCTCGAGACGGCGGAATTGCCACCGCGTCCGACTGGGCCACCGCCGCAGGTTACACTGAACGCATGCAAGCGATGATCCAGGAAACGGTCGCACTCTTGGGCGATGCCAACAACCATACTTCCTACGAACTGACCGGGCATGAACTCGTGGCCATTATCCAACAGCGCAATGCATCAGCCGCGGCGCAAAAAGGTGTCGGATTCACCGTCGAGGGCGGTTTTGAACCCAGCCTCGACAGTTATCGCGGCGGTTTACTTTGCCTGATTGCGAACAATCTGGTGCAAAATGCCATCGAGGCCACGGCAACGAAACGTCGGGTCAGGGTGGATTTCCGCAATGGCGGCACCAATGCAACCCTGCGTGTCGTCGATGAGGGTCACGGCATCCCGATCGAAGTGCGGGACCATCTGTTCGAGGCGGGCCGGACCGGGCGGCCCGGTGGCTCCGGCCTCGGTCTTGCGATCAGTCAGCTGCTCGCCCGGCAAATCGGCGCGACGCTCGCACTCGACGACACCGGACCGACGGGAAGTACGTTCGTGGTGACCTTGCCGCTCGTCGCACCCTGACCGGCCGTCCAACGCGTCCGGCGTTATTTGCCCGCAACTGCCCGTCTGGTAATTTATTTCCCAGGCACTTCGCCAAGGATTTTCCACTCATCCAGTTTGACGTGTTCCACTGGCAGGGGTTTTCGGGTCAGCCCGTGGCTGTCCTGGCCGAAATAGCGCGCGGCTGCCTGGGTCATGGCTGACAGCTGCCGATCAAAATCACTGCCACGCTTCCGGATGCTATAGCGAGTTTCCCACAGCAGATTATGCTCCTTTTCCCTGGCCAGCACTTGAAAATCATAAGCCATCAGCACGACATAGTAACGGTTGTCCACGAGTTCATCGAGCAGGTCCTGACGTCGCTGGCCCAACGCCGTAAATTCGAGCCCGGTCGTGGCCGCCAACGCCGAATCATAACCGAGATTCTGGGCGTTTTGCCAGTTATTCCGGTCGCACTGGCTGTTTTGCGCGGAGGCGATAAGCAACGATTGATTCAATTCACTTCGCGCATTTTCACTGTCGAGCCGGGCCGCCAAAGCGCCGGGATCCTTATTCGCCGAAGGATCCAAAAGCGAATTCTCGTACACCGTGCCCCAATCCGAGCCATGAATTCCTGGGAGGATTTTCCCCTTTTGCCGGGGATCGATATGCGTTATGGCTCCGCGCGCGGAGTCGGCCTGCGCCACATTCTGAT
>JAYVMJ010000057.1:0-4241 GCA_043759025.1 Verrucomicrobiota bacterium
GCCGTTGCTGCCCGGCTGGCAGCCCGGCATTTGTCCGGGCCAGTCGCCCGGCAAACAGTCCTCCGCGCCCTCCGCGTTAAATGTATTTTTTCCCGATTCACGGTGAAGTTGCGCTCACCCTCATTCCTCGGGATCAGGAGGTCTGAGGCTACGCGGCGTCGCTGGGCGGGAGCCGGATTCGATTTTCGGTACAATCGTCGCGCTTCGGTGCGCGGGACTGTGATGAAAATCTCCGTGCCTTTTAAGAGTGGGCTTGTTCACTGGCCCATTCCCCATGCGCCAGCCGACTTCCGATCTTCGCATCCGCACCGCCCGTCCCCTGCTATCGCCCGCAATCCTTGAGGAGGATTTGCCGCTGGCCGAATCGGGAGCGTCTCTGATCGATCAGTCCCGGAACGCCATCAGTGCCATCCTGAATGGTCGCGATGATCGCCTGCTGGCCATCGTCGGTCCGTGTTCAATTCACGATCCGGCCGCCGCTTTGGAGTATGCCCGGAAACTCAAGCCAGTCGCTGATCGTTTCGCGCGCGATTTGCTGGTCATCATGCGGGTCTACTTCGAGAAACCGCGCACCACCGTGGGTTGGAAGGGCTTGATCAATGATCCGAAACTCGACGGCAGTTTCCAAGTTAACACCGGTCTCCGCCTCGCCCGGCGTCTGATGCTCGACGTCAACCAGATCGGATTGCCGATCGGAACGGAATTTCTCGATACGACGTTGGGACAATATTACGCCGATCTCGTTTCGTGGGCGGCCATCGGGGCGCGCACCACCGAAAGCCAGATCCACCGCGAACTCGCCTCCGGATTGTCGATGTCGGTCGGTTTCAAGAACCGCACGGACGGCGACCTGCAAGTCGCGGTGGACGCGATTGTGTCCGCGCGACACCCGCATTGTTTCCCCTCACTCACGCGCGAAGGCGCACCCGCTGTCCTCGCCACGACGGGCAATCCGGAAGGTCATCTGGTGTTGCGCGGTGGCAATCGCTCCGGCCCGAACTACAACCACGCGGCCGTCCGAACCGCCGCCGCGTTGTTGGAGAAATCCGGTTCGCTGCCCGTCGTGCTGGTTGATTGCAGCCATGGCAACAGCGAGAAAAAGTACGAGCGGCAGATTGCCGTCGCCGCCGATATCGCGGCCCAGGTGAGCGCGGGCGAACGCGCCATCATTGGCGTTATGCTTGAAAGCAATCTCGTCGGTGGCAGTCAGAAATACGAGCAGGGCAAAGTACCAGTTTACGGCCAGAGCATCACGGACGCCTGCCTCGGGTTCGATGAGACGATTCCCGTGTTGGAAAAACTCGCCGAAGCCGTCGCGAACCGGCGCGCAAGAAAAGCCTGAACGTTCCGCCATGAAGCGCGTCCTCATCGCCTTCGACAAATTCAAGGACGCGATCACCGCCCTCGAGGCCTGCGAGGCGGCAGCGCGCGGACTGAACGCCGTTCATCCAGACTGGTCGTGCGAGTTGTGCCCACTCACCGACGGCGGCGAGGGATTTTGCGCCAGCCTGACCACCGCCGCACAAGGCGATTTCGAGAGTCACCCCTGCACCGGACCGCGAGGCACAAGGCTCAGCGCTCCCATTGGTTTCGTACGGATCGAAAATTTATCCGCGTCGGCCCGCGCGCGCCCCGATTTTAGCGCGGCAAGCGCCGGTTCACTGGCGGTGATCGAAATGGCGGCGGCAAGCGGTCTCGCCCTGTTGCCAATAGCCCAGCGCGATCCATGGCACACCAGCAGTCACGGCACGGGCGAGCTCTTGCGCGCTGCGGCCCAACGCGGCGTTGACGCCATTTTGCTTGGCGTTGGCGGCAGTGCCACCAATGACCTCGGCCTCGGCGCGCTGGCGGCACTTGGTTTCAAGTTTCTCGATGCGGAAGGAACCGCCATCGTCAACCCGACGCCGGTAACTTGGGGGAAAATCCAGCGGATCGATGGGAGCACCGCGATTTCGCTGCCGCCACTTTTCATCGCCTGCGATGTGACCAATCCGTTGTTGGGCCCGACGGGTGCCACCGCCGTCTTTGGTCCGCAAAAGGGACTGCGCAACGACGACGTACCCACCCTCGAAATTCAGGCGAAGCGTATAGCGGGCCTCCTTTGCGCGGCATGTGGCCAACCCGACACACTCGTCGATCGCCCCGGTGCGGGCGCCGCGGGTGGAATTCCGTTCGGGTTGATGGCCACGGGCCAAGCGAAACTGATCCCGGGCTTCTCGCTCGTTTCGGACTGGCTGGCGCTGGCGGACCGTGTCGCGGCCGCCGGCCTCGTTCTTACCGGTGAAGGCCGATTCGACGTCACTTCACTCGGCGGCAAAGGACCGGGAGCGCTCGTGGCTCTCGCCCGGCAGGCGGGAAAGCCCGTGCACTTGTTTGCCGGCAGTCTGGAAACAAGGCCCGAAGGCGGCCGCTTTCACGCGATCACGCCGGCCACGATGCCTTTGAACGAAGCGCTGCCGCGAACGGCGGAATTGCTTGAGGCCGCCGTGCGCGCGAATTTCACCGCCGAGATCGATAAGCGCGGGTTTCACCAACGATTCTCCTCGCAAAGTTAAACCGGCATTTTCAAAGATCATCTTACATGTCGCGCCGGACGATTGTGAGCATATCCCTTGGCAGCATTGCCGCCACTATCCTCGTGATGGTGTTGGCGCTGGGTGGATGCACGAGCAAGCCGGACAAGCCTGCGGAAAAGACGCCTCCCGTCGCAAAGGTCGAACCTGCTCCCCCGCCGGTCGTACCGCCGCCCACCGTGGAGAAACTGCCTCCCGTGATGCTCGGCATCGATGTACTCGAAGCGGAGAAATTCGCCGCCATTGCCGGAAAAAAAATCGGCCTGCTCACGCATCCGGCCGGCGTGAATCGCCGCGGCGAAAGCACCATCGACGTCATTCGGCGCGCGCCCAACGTGAAGCTGGTTGCGCTCTTCGCGCCCGAACATGGGCTGTGGGGAACGGATAAGGCCGGGGACAATTTCGCCGATACCATCGACAAGCGCACGGGACTTCCCGTCTATTCGCTGCACGGCAAAACGCGCAAGCCCACCAAAGAAATGCTCAAGGGCCTCGACGCGCTCGTCATCGACCTACAAGACATCGGCACCCGCTCGTATACCTTCATCAGCTGCCTGCGCCTGACGATGGAGGCGTGTTTCGAAAACGGCGTGGAAGTCATCGTCCTCGACCGGCCCAATCCCCTCGGAGGACTGAAGGTGGACGGTCCACCGCTCGACGCGGAATATGTCAGCTACGTCGGCGCGTTCCGAATTCCTTACGTCCACGGCCTGACCATCGGAGAGCTGGCGCGCCTGGCGAAGGAAGCACCCGCGGTGATGGCCATTCCCGAAAAAACCCGCCTGAAAGGCCGCCTCACCGTGATCCCGATGCACGGCTGGGCGCGCGCGATGCGCTGGCCCGATACCCAGCTAAAATGGGTTGCAACCTCTCCTTTTGTTCAGGACTACGCTGCGGTGATTGGTTACGCGATGACTGGACTCGGCACCGAGATCGGCGGATTCACGTGGGGCATCGGCATCAACCACGCTTTTCGCGGCATTGGTTATCCCAAGAAAACGCCCGACGAAATCATCAAGGAACTGGAACAGTACAAAATTCCCGGCATTAAACTCATCAAGGCGCAAGGCATCGCCAAGGACGGAAAAATCATCACGGGAGTCTACGTCGACGTCGTCGATTACGATGCGTGGCGACCCACCGAGTTGTCGTTCTATATGATGAAAACAGCGGTGAAATGGAGCGTCGCCAATCCATTTGTTTTCGCGCCCGCTGATCGCGCCACCATGTTTAACAAACTGGTCGGCTCCGCCGCGTGGTGGAGCGCGATTCGCACGCAAGGCGCCCGAGTCGACGTGGCCTCATTCCTCGCCAACTGGCAAACGCGCGACGACATCTACGAACAGCAAAGCAAGAAATACTGGCTTTACCAGTAAGCGGGTAAGCACAATCAGACGCTAAAAAAAAGCGCCGCCGGCACCTGACTTTTGGGCGCTTCCAATCCGGACTGGAGCGGGCAGCGACCCCGCTGCCGTGCTCTCGCGGGCGAGGTCGCCCACGCTCCAGCAAACCCGCGGCGAATGAAAGGAGCCTACTTGGTCGTCGTCGACGCCAGCTTGGCGCTGTTCCCCGGGCACAACGGCGTCGGACTCGCGAAACGCGACCGCACCGGGCACATTCACGTCAAATAGGTGGGCCTTTCGGTATGTCGCGACGATGGCGCCGGCC